>DATBBD010000789.1:0-12539 GCA_036271175.1 Polyangiaceae bacterium
CGGATGAAAAAGCACGTCACGTTCGGTTTCAGAACCCCGCTCGCTCTTTGCGCGATCTTTTCTGGCGCAATCGCGTGCAGTCACAACAACGGCACGAACGGCGGCGGCCCGGGGCATACGATGCAAGCCGCGCATTTTTGCGAGCTGCCCGGCTCGGTCGTCTTCGACGGTGCCGGCCGGCACGTCGTCGGCGGAAACGACGCGTCGCCGACACCGCTCCCATGGCTGACATTGCCGAGCGGCTTCTGCGCGCATCACTACGCAACCGTCGCGACGGCTCGTCAGATCCGTTTCGCGCCCGGCGGTGAGCTGTTCGTCGCGTCGCCGAGCAAGTCGACGGTGGGCGGCGGTTCGAACGGCCTCGCCTCGATCGTGGTCGTCCCGGACGATGACGGCGATGGCGTTGGCGACACGCTCATTCCCTACGTGACGAGCATCGCCGCGACGCAGGGCATGCTCTTTCTGCCCGGATGGTTCTACTACCAGAACGACACGCAGATCGTTCGCGTGCCGTATCGCTCGGGCGATCGCGGGCCGTCGGGCGCGACCGAAGTGGTTGCGGACATCACCGTATACAAGTCGCTCGATCATTGGCCGAAGGCGCTCGACGCGGCCGACGACGGGACGATCTACGTCTCGAACGGCGGTGACCAATTCGAGCAGTGCTCCGAGCCGTATCCGTTCGAGGGCGGAGTCCTCGTCATCGACGGCACGCCCGGGGGACGTCAGATCGTTCGCGGCCTCCGAAACCCGGCGCATCTCCGCTGTCAGCATGGGCACAATCACTGTTTCGCCGCCGAGCTCGCGCGCGACTACAGCGCCGCGGAGGGCGGTCGCGAAAAGTTGATCCCCGTTCACGAAGGCGACGACTGGGGTCACCCCTGTTGCGCGACGAAGGACAAGCCCTTTTCGGACATCAATCCGCCGCCCGATTGCAGCGGCGTGACTGCGGAGACCAACGCGTTTCTCATCGGTAACACCCCGTTCGGCTTCGACTTCGCGCCCGCGAATTGGCCGAAGCCCTGGGGTGGGAACGTCATGCTCGCTCTTCATGGTTCGTTCGGCGATTGGGGTGGCGCGCGGTTGGTTGCGATCGAGACGGATCCGGCGACGGGTATGCCGCTTCATTCTTCGACGACGGATGCTCGTCCGTCGGGAGCGATTTCCGATTTCGCGACGGGTTGGGACGATGGGTCGAGGCTCCACGGGCGGCCCGGCGATGTTTCGTTCTCGCCCGACGGGCGCATGTTCGTCGCCGATGATCAGCTCGGCGAGATTTTCTGGGTCGCTCCGGTGACCGGCGGCTGAATCGATCAGCCGACCTGAGAGATCTCGCTCACGTCGTCGAACGTGACGACCTCGAGCTTCGCGCTGCGCAGCTGCGCGCCGCTCTGCTTCGGCTCCGGCCGCTTGTGTCGCGAGCACGAATCGATGCGCCCGTCCGTCGTCGAGCGCAGGTACATGCACGCCGCGCACATCGCTTCGGGTCGCGAAGCGGCCGCGAGCTCGGGGACGCCCTTCGGATGCGCGACGTAGAGCGGGCAGCGCGCTCGGCGCATCACGGTGTCGCCGACGGACCCGAGGACGCGACGCTTGAACCCCGAGCTCAACGTCGCTCCGAGCGCGATGAGGCTCGCATCGACTTCGGTAGCGAGCTCGAGGAGCTTCGTCGCCGGGTCGCCGATTCGCACGTGAGTGACGACGTGGTCGAAACGCAGATTCGTGCCGCGGATCGCGGCGAGCCCGAGCTCGCGTTCGACGGTGGCGCGCAGCATGCTCGCCGCCGTCTCGAATCCGAGGGTTCGCCAAGCGCCGTCGATTTCGAGCCTCACCGGTCCATCCGCGGAGCGCGCCACGCAGCAGACGTGCGGCTCGCACGACGGCATGCCGTCGGCGATCTGAAGGCCGGCGCGGAGCGCGTAGCGACTCCCGTCGGTGTAGTCGAAACCAATGACGATCGATGTGCTTCCCTGTTCCATCGACTCACCTTTCGTTCGGTTCGTAAGTCCGTAGAGCACGTGCAAGGTACGTGTAGAGCGGTGTGCCGTCTCCATCGAGCGGCGGACTTCCATCACGGAAGCCCGCGCTCGATGAAAGACGTCATCAGAGGAGAGCTGCGCCGGTTTTCGTGATGCGCACCGATGCGTTCGCCTGCGCGATGCCCGCTACGCCGACGTCGCCGTCGAGCGTGAGCGACCAATTGCCGTCGCAAGGCAACTCGAGATCGACGTCGACCGTGCCGACGGCGGTGACCAGGTCACAAAGGCTCGCGTCGGCGGTGCCGTGCACGTGCAGACCCTTCTCGTCCATGACCACCGTCGCGTTGGCGAGCACGACGTCGTGCAAACCGAGGAGCGACGCGTTCGCGAGCGCCGTCGCGCGGAGGCGGAACGGCCCGCTCTCGGAGAGCGACCAGAGACGAACGTCGCCTTCGAGGTTGCCGTCGACGTGAATCGGGCCGAGCGCGTCGAGCGGCATCGATTCGGGACCGAACGGAGCGCCGCTCGAGAGCAAGCCGGCGAGCGCGCCTTGGGACGACGTCTGGAGGCGAGCTTCGACCTTTGCTTGGACGAGAAGGAGCGTGAAGGGGAGATTGCACGCCGTGTTCACGTCGACCGAGAGGTCGCCGGAAATGCCGACGGTGATCTGCGGTCCTCCTGGCGGGCCGTCGCCTTCGCCGGGGCTCGACGGCTCGACGTCGACGAGCACCGACGTGTCGGTGTGCACGCCGATCGTCGTGATCCCCGTGCTCCCGTACACCCAGAGTCCGCCGCGGAAGTCGACCTGCGCGAGGACGCCGAGGCCCTGGAACGTCGTGTCCGCCGCGAGCTCGACGGCGATGCAATTTCCGCCCGAGAGCCCGGCCGGCGCGATGCCGGTCGCGGTGCCTTCGATGTACAGCATGCCGCTGAGCGGATCGATCCCGTAGTGCGAACCTTGCGGCGCGTTCACGCCGAACGCGCGGAGGTTCATGCTCGCCGCGGCGTCGAGCGTGTACGTGATGTAATGGCCCGCGCCGGCGATCGCCGAGCAGGCGCCGAGACCGGTGTTCGCGCCGATATCGAGCGCGCCGCGCACGTCGTTCGCGATCGTCGCTCCCGCGAGCAGGCCGATCGGCGTGAGCGGAATCGAGCTCGAACCCGTGACGTCCACGAAGTGCGTGCCCCCCGCGTCGTAAATGAACGTGAGTGCCGCCGCGCCGAGGATCATTTGACCGGACGGCGTATCGACGGTCACCGTTCCGGTGAGCGAAAGCCCGCCCTTTGCCGCGACGGCCGCGCTTGCCGAGCCGTGGAACACGAAGGTCCTGCCGGTGTCGACGGTGACGTCGATCGTGATGCCGCCGCTCACGTCGATGATCGTGCCTGGAAAGCCACCGCTTCCGGTGTTGCCGCCGGCTGCGGTGCCGCCGGTGTCGTTCGATCCTCCGGCGCTCGTCGAACCGCCCGTCGCGCCGCCGGTGTTCGTGCCGCCCGCGCCGGTTCCCCCCGTCGCGTTGCCGCCGTTCCCGCCGCCCGTCGCGCCACTGCCGGTCGCGCCACTGCCGGTCGCGCCGCCCGAGGTTCCACCGGTGCTCGTCGACGTCGTTCCGCCGCTCGCTCCGCCCGCGCCTGTCGGGGACGTGATGCCAGTCGAGCCGCCGGTTCCGATGGCCGTTCTCCCGCCAACCGCCCCCGTGCCGTCGAGGCCCCAATTCGGCGGACCGATGATCGCCGACGTCCCCGTATGGAGAGACTCGCACGTGCTGGTCGCACAACCGTTGGGGTTGTCGTTGCTGGTGCCGTCATCCGTCGCCTCGGTGCCCATCGTTCCCGAGCCACACCCCGTCAGTCCCAACAGCAAGCAACTCACGACCTGAATTCGAGCCCTCATTGTTTCCCTTTCGCGAGGCGCTCCGTGCGCCTTCGCGTTTTCCCTTTCGCAAGGGTCGTGCCGGTTGCTCCGTGTAGGGAAACGACCGGCTTGTCGCGTGCACCTGCTCCACCGGTCGAAGAATCGGTGAACGGTTCTGCAGTCGACCTGCACGGTGCTGCAGCGCGCCTGCAGGTATTTGCGTGACCTCCCTCTTCACGGGGTGCGCGTGGATGCGTCGCGAAGGTAGGATGGACCCATGGGGATGGTGTCGCGCACCGCGCTTCTGGTTTTCGGCGACGTCGGCGAGTCCGAGAAGATCCGAAACCTTCTCGGCCCGCTGGGCTTCGATGCATCGACTACGCCGAGCACGCTGGCAGGTCTCGACGTCCTCGAGCGAGAGCCGTTCGATCTCGTGGTTCTCTCCGACGCCGGCGTGTCAGCGGAACGGTCCGCCCTCGTCCGCAGGGCTCAGGAGCTCCGGCCCGACCTGCCGTTGGTTCTCGTCAGCGCCGGCGAGCCCGCCGCGATCGACGGTCTCGACACGGCGAGTTTCGACTTCTTGCAGGCGCCGTTTCGCGACGACGACGCGCGCGCCGTGCTGAAGCAGGCCTTGCTTCGCGCCGAGCGAACGGACGACGCCGAGGCGCTCAGCGTTCGTCCAGAAGCGACCACCGCGATCCTCGGCGAATCGAAGGAAATGCAGGCGACCAAGACGCTGGTCGAACGAGCCGCACGCACGCAAGCCACCGTTCTCATTCGCGGCGAGAGCGGCAGCGGCAAAGAGGTCGTGGCCCGAAGCATCCACGAGCGGAGCGAGCGGCGGCACGAGCCGTTCGTCAAAGTCCATTGCGCGGCGATCCCCGAGCAGCTGCTCGAAAGCGAGCTCTTCGGGCACGAAAAGGGCGCGTTCACCGGCGCGACCGCTCGAAAACCAGGTCGTTTCGAGGTGGCCGGAAACGGCACCGTGTTCCTCGACGAGATCGGCGACGTTCCGTTGCCGGTTCAGGTGAAGCTGCTGCGCGTCGTGCAAGACGGCACATACGAGCGAGTCGGGGGCACGCAATCGCTCCGCGTCGGCGCGCGTTTCATCGCCGCGACGCACCGGAACCTCGAGCAAATGGTGAAGACCGAAGACTTTCGCGAAGATCTTTTTTATCGCCTGAACGTCATTCCGATCACCGTCGCGCCGCTCCGGAAGCGGCGTTCCGATATCCCGAATCTGGTGAGCCACTTTTGCCGCAGGTCGGCGGCTCGCCACGGACGTGGCGCGGTGACGGTGACCGACGAAGCGGTCGCGCTGCTGTCCGCGGGCAATTGGCCCGGCAACGTTCGACAGCTCGAGAATTTCATCGAGCGCTTGATCGTCCTCGGCGACGACGGCGTCGTCGGACGGACCGAGGTCGAGCGCGAGCTCGAGCGCGAAGCAGGCGGAGTCACTACTTCGGACGGGCGCACCGAGGCGAGCTTTACGGATCTCTCGGTGGCGGTCGAACGCGCGGAGCGCGCCGCGATTCAAAAGGCGCTCGGCCGCGCGAAGGGGAATCGAGCGGTCGCGGCGCGCCTGCTTCGCGTGAGTCTCCGAACCTTGTTCTACAAGTTGAAAGAATACGGGCTCGGATGAAGTGAGCGCCCGAGGACGCTCAGTCGCGGAACGGGTCGTGAAGGTCCTCGTTCAGGACGAACCCCGGCGTGACGTGCCCGTCCGGGCGAGCGACGGGGACCGTCGCGCCGTTCGCTGCGACGGCGACGGCCGCCGCGCGATTCGTCGACGTCGCGTTGTTCGGTAGCGAGGCCACCGCGGTTCGGCGTGACGGCCCGGAATTGGCGACACGGCGCTTCGGGGCCGCGACGGGAGTCGACTCCGCGGACGTGGTGAGGGGCGGCGCCGGGCTCGTGACCGGCGCATCCGGCACCTGAGTTACCGCGGGCGCAACGACGTTCGGCGCGAAGGTGCGCGGTGCAGCGGCCGCCGGCATCGGCGCGAGCGACGCTGCCTTGGAGGTGGTCGCCGAGTGCTCCCGGTCGTGAAACAGCGCGGCAGAACCGGCCACGGCGAACGCGAGCGCGCTCGCGGCGAGCACCGACGAGAGTCGCGACACGGGCCTCCAGAATTTGCCGGTTCCGGGCGGGCGCGTCTCCGGGGGAGCCTCGGAGACGACGATGTTCGGCGGCGCCTGGGTGCGCGAAAACGGCGGGATCGTGGAGAGCACCGGATCGGCGCGCACGACGGAGGCGATGCGTTCGCGCCGTTCGGCGAGGTCTTTGCCGGCGAGCCGTTCGACGATGCTGGCGACCTCGGTCGTGGTCGCGATGCCGTTGCCGTTGCGCGCGAACGACTCGATGGCAGCGGCCATTTCCGCGGCGCTCGCGAACCGCTGTCGGCGATCCTTCGCGCAAGCGCGCAAGACGAGCGCGTCGAGCTCGGGAGCGACCGAGAGCCCCACCGATTTCAACGTGGGGATCCCTTCGACGGTGATGCGATGCACGAGCTGCGCTTCCGCGTCGGTCGGCCACGGCTCGTGTCCGACGAGCGCCGTCCAAAGGCTCACGCCGAGCGCGTAGACGTCGAGCTCGGGACCGAGGTCGTCACCCTGGAGATACTCCGGCGCTGAGTACACCAGCCGGCCGAGCAAGTGACCGGCCTGGGTGGCGACCTTGGCGAGATGGCTCTTGGCGATCCCGAAGTCGGTGATGCGCGACACGCCGTCGCGACCGACGAGCATGTTCTCAGGGTTCACGTCGCGATGCAGAATGCCGAGCGGCTTGCCGACGGCGTCGACGGCCGAGTGCACCGCTTCGAGGCCGGCGAGCGCGTCGAGGACGATGCGCAGGACGATTTTCTTGGGAAGGCGTTTGCCCTCCGCGGCCGCGCGCTCTACGAGGTTCGCGAGGCCGACGCCTTCGACGTAGTCGAGCACCAGGTAGTAGCCGCGGGCGTCGCGGCCGACCTGCTGGATGCCGATGACGTTCGCGTGGTGGACGTTCGACGCGACGCGCGCCTCGGAAACGAACCGGACCACCGCTTCGCGACTCGAGAGCATGTGTCGATGCATGCGCTTCACCGCGACGAGCCGGCGAAAGCCAGCCGCGCCGACGGATTGCGCGAGCTCCACCTTGCCCATGCCGCCCTGAGCGAGCTCGAACAGCGCTCGATAAGGGGAAGCCGTTTCCTTGGTCTCCAGCGGGGGAGAACTCATTGCGTACCAGTGAAAGCAAGGGGGCGAACCGTGGGCGCCGCCAGGACGTCCGCCGAGCTACGACTGTCTTTTGGGCGGCGGCGCACCAGTTCGAAGGGGCGCGTGACTTCCTCGACGGAGCTCGGCGCGACGCTCTGGATCTGACCGTCGGAGAGTTCGATGACTTCGACCGGTCCCTCTTCGACCGGGCGCTCGCCGGAGATGGGGAGTGGGTTTGCGGCCTTCGAGGGGATCGTCGGCGTCGCGCGGACGCTCAGCGGGCCGCTCTTCACGCGCCGCGCCGAGTCCATGAGCCCGTTGAGGGTCGGGAGCGATTGCGGGAGCAACTCCGAGAGCCAGCGACCGACGTCGCGGCTCGCCACCATCTGACGCCGGTGCGCGACGTATTTCTCGAGCTCCGCGCCGAGCTCGAGTGCGGTCCCGTAACGCCTGTCGGGGTCGCGGCGGAGCGCCGTGAGCACGATGTCGTCGAGGCGGCGATCGACGTCGCTGCGGACCGTCGACGGTGCCGGGATCCCTTCGTCGAGGATCGCCGCGACGGTGGCCGCGTCGCTGCCGCGACGGAACAGGCGCTGCCCCGTGAGCACCTCCCAGAGCACGACGCCGAGCGCCCACACGTCGCTACGGCGGTCGTAGGGGCGATGCGAGAGATACTCGGGCGACATGTACGAGAGCTTGCCCTTGAGGGTCCGCCCGCGCGTTTGCTGCCGGCGGCCGCGGCCCTGCGCGACGCCGAAGTCCGTGATGCGGACCGTGCCGTCGTGGAGCACGAACAAATTTTGTGGGGTGATGTCGCGGTGAACGATGCCGAGCGACGCCGTTCCTTCGGAGAGCTCGTGGACGGCGTGGAGGCCCTCGCACATGTGTGCCATCACGCGCGCGATGATCGACAGCTCGGCTTCCGGACGAGCCTGGTCGCGCCGCGCCGCGAGCGCGCGAGCGATTTTAGACAAAGGTTCACCGACCAAAAACTCCATGACCAGATAGGGGGCTCCATCGGGAGCGATCGAGACCTGGAACACGTCGCGCACGTACGGGTGGCGTGCGCGAGCCGAGATGCGGGCCTCGTCGACGAGCATCGCGATGAAGTCGGCGTTTCCGGCGAGTGCGGGCAGTAGCTTCTTCACCGCGACCATCTTCTCGAACCCTTCGGCGCCGCGCTGCACGCCGAGGTAGATGGTGGCCATGCCGCCGGTCGCGATTTCGGAGCACAGATCGGTGTTACCGAGGCGCTCGATGGCGCCCACGGGCGGAAGCGAATCGCTGGAAGAGAGCTTCAGCGCGTTCTGTTGAACGGCAACCGACCGTGCTTGCGATGCAGGAAGGTCCTTCCTCGTGGTCCGCGGGGGCTCGCGACGATTGTGCTCTTCCATCTTGCTACTAACTACGGCCGGCAAGTCAGCCCCTCAACTTAAGACTCCTTAAGCCCTGGAGCCTCTTCTCCGAGGAGAAGTCGATACCCTTCGCCGCGGATCGTTTCGAGTCTCCACGAGTGCGCCGACCCGAGCTTTCCGCGCAGCTGATTCACGTGCACGTACAGGCTTTTCCGTTCCCAATCGCGCGCGTGGCCCCACGCGGCTTCGCACAGCGATTCGGCCGTCAGCGGCCGTTCGCGCGAACGTTCGAGCGCGCTCAGGATCTTGTATTCGACGGGCGTCAGTTCCATGTCGTGGCCCGCGATCCTGAGGACGCGCGCGGCGTGCAACAACCGAACGTCGGTAGGTTCCGGACCGACAGAAGGGTTGTTCACTCGAAACGACACTCGTGCGGCGAGGGCGCGAATCCGCGCGAGCAGCTCGCGGTATTCGAACGGTTTCGTGAGGTAGTCGTCGGCGCCGAGGTCGAAGGCGTCGACCTTGTCGTCGACGTCGGTCCGGCCAGTGAGCAGGATGATGCCGGCTGGATCCTTCCGCGCTCGGAGCTCGCGGCACACGTCCATGCCGCTCACTTCACCGGGTACGTTCCAGTCGAGCAATGCCACGTCGTATTGCTGGGTTGCGGCCATGACTAGCGCACGTGCGCCCGTCTCGACGACGTCGACCGTGAAGCCGTCGCGACCGAGCATCCGTGCTGTCTGTCGCGAAACCAGTTCCTGATCCTCCAGATAGAGGAGTCTCATTGCCACCCCATGGTACGGCAGTATGCCGGCCTCCCTTTAGGCGTTCAACATACGCGAACGTTTCGAAACGGAGTGGCGGCTTTCGAGCGTACAGTGTGAACTTCCTTTCGACCGTGTTCACCGTCGAGCGATGTCATGCAGAGATGACGTTTTGCTCCAGAAACGAAACACCGCTGTCGGGCGCCGGCACCGGCGTGCTGCGGTGGCGCTTGAACACCTCCTCGGCGAGCGCTTCGACTTCTCGAGCTTTGGCCTGGATCTGTTGGTTCGCGTGATACGGGCGTGAAGAGGCATAGCGAGCGAACGCCCGATAGCCTTTGGCTACCGCGAGCTCGTTCCCGAGTTCCTTGAAGAGCTGGATCGAGCGCATGAAGTACGGAACGGCGGCTTCGTGTCGACCTCCCCAGCCGCCCGCGGCGGCGACTTCGCCGAGCGTCCGCATGACTCGGGCGAGATCGGCGCGCCGGCGCAGCTTTGCGCACGATTTCGCAGCGATGCGGATCATCTGCCGCGCACGCGCGACGTCGCGTTCGGCGAGGTACGCCTTGGCGAGCCCGCGGTAGGCGGCGACGGAACCCGCTAGGTCGTCGGTTCGCTCTGCGAGCGCGACCGCTTGCGACAGAAGCTCGATGGCCTTCTTCGAATGTCCGAGCCTGCGGTGCGTTTCTCCTAGGCCGACCAAGATCGACGGTACGGCGCTCGTCATGCCGATTTCCGTTGCGAGCCGATGGCACTCGTCGAGGAGTGTGAGGGCGACCTCGTGGGCCGCTCGATTTTTGGCGACATGAGCGAGATCGCAGAGGCTCTGGACGATGCCGGGCTTGTCGTCGACGGCCCGACGGAGGACCAGCGCCGCCGACAGGCACTTTTCGGCTTCGTCGTCCTGGCCTTGTTCGACGCGCACCTTGCCGATGTTGTCGAGCGACAGCGCGATGGAGCGCTTGTCGCCGATCGCGCGCCGGATGCCGAGCGAGAAGTCGAGGTGCTGCAACGCTTGTTCGTAGTCGCCGCGCAGGTACATGATCTGCCCGAGATCGTCGTGAACGGCCGCGACGCCGCGGTCGTCGAGCGCCGCGGTGAACGCCACCAGCGCCGCCTTCAGACACGTCTCCGACGACGCGAGGTCGCCGGTATGCCGATAGATCCGCGCGAGGCGTTCGGCGGCCGCCGCGGATTTTCGCGGTAAACAGAGCTGATTGGCGAGATCGCGCATCTCGTCGAACGCGACGATGGCTTCCGCGTTTCTCCCGAGGAGCGAGAGCACGTCGCCGTGGTGATGAAGGGCCTCGATGCGCCGGCGCGGCTCGAGGTCCGAGAGCAGCGCGAGGCCGGCGCGATACCACCCCTCGGCTTCGACGGGACAATGCGCGGAACGCGCGATGTCCGCCGCGTCGAGGAACGCCGTCGCCGCGCCGGCGAGGTTTCCGCCGCGCTCGTGGTGATGTGCCCGGAGCGCACAGAGATCGTGTTGCTCGCGCGGTTCGGTCTTTTGATCGAGCCACGCGCCGAGCGCGCGATTCAAGGCGCGACGGCGGGCCGGGCTCGTCAACGCCGAGACGTAGTCGCGCTCCACGCGGTCCGCGAACGCGAACTGTCGTTCGCCGGCGATCTGGGAGCTGGAAAGCTCGACGATGTAGTCCGACCCGGAGAGTCGCTCGAGCGCACCGTCCACCGACGATTGCGACACGACGTCGCCGTTGGCGTCCGCCGCACGGAGGGCGCAGAGGACGGCGCCTTGCCAGAACGTGCTCCCCATCGCGGCCGCCGCGCGGACGACTCGGCGCTCGAGCGAATCGAGGCCGAAGTGACGGGCGGCGACCCGATCGCTCACCGGGATCGGCAGGGCCGTCGACTCGAGCTTCGAGGGATCCACTTTCCATATGTCACCGTCCTCGGCGACCAGCACCCCTCGCTCGAACAGAAACTGCACCATCGACGCAGCGCTACCCGGGTAACCGATCGCGACGCCGCCGATACGATAAGCGAGCTCGCGGCGCCACTTGGGCTCGCAAGGACCGAGGAGCGCGCGGATCAAGTCCTGGTATTCGGCGGCATAGAGCGGGCCGAGCTCGAATCGCTTCTCACCGGGAAATCGCCGAGGCGCGTCGACTTCGCCGAAGCCGAGCTCGGGCTGCCCCGCGAGGAGTAAGAAGATCCGGCCGTCGCCGCGCACCGCCGTCCGGAGCGCGGCGAGACTATCGGAGTCGGCCAGATGAGCATCGTCGATGATCACGCAGACCGGAGCCACGCTGGCATCGCGGGCGAGCAGTTGCGCAAAGACGCGGCCGCGAAGCGCGGAGCCTACGCCCGCTTCGTCGGCGGCGCGCGTCATGAAACTCGACTCCAGATCGAGCCCGACGAATTGACCGAGCGCGTGCCGCGCGTCGATGAACTCGGCGTCGCCGAAGATCGAGCGCACGCCCGCGGAGAGCTTTTCGCCGACGGTCTCTCGACTGTCTCGCTCCTCGAAGTGGAAGCGAGCTGCGATGAGCTGGCCGATGAGGTTCCGTTCTCGGTCGGCGCCCGTTGCGCGAAGCACGCGCGGAGTCGAATCGTGAGATCGAATGGCGATCTCGACCTCCTTGAGGAGTCGTGACTTCCCGGAGCCGATCGGTCCGACCAGCGTCGCGACCACGCCACTCGGCGTCCTGTCGGCTCGCTCGAACTCCAACATCAGGGCTCGAAACTCGGTTCGCCGTCCCATGAGGGGAACCAACGCATGTTGCTCGTGCCCTTCGATTCCTGATTCGCTCGCATTCATCGTCAGCCACACTCCTTCGAAGAGCTGGCTTCTGCAGCTTCGATGCCACACGTGCCCACATTGGCGACGGCACGATGCGACAAGCAAAGAACGTCGGAGATCGCCGCGATCTCCGTGCGCCAGGAGGCGCGCGCCGCATCGTAAACGTCGCCGCGGTTTCGACGACCGCGCAGCGCTCTGCAGCGGCGCTGCGAAGGTCTGCACGTGAACTGCAAGGATCTGCAGAGCGCCGTGTCGAGCCGCGCCCGAAAAACTGGGGTTGACATCGTTCGGTTCAAAACCTATCCAATAACCGTTCAATGCAAGTTCCGGTGCCACGGGAGCTCCCGAAAACATCGAGCAACGGGCCGTTCGACGTGGTGTTGGTCGGCGGCGGCCTTCAGAACGCGCTCATCGCGCTCGCGCTGTTCGACCGGAACCCGGACGCTCGCGTCGCGCTCGTCGAGCGTTCGGACCGGGTCGGCGGCAATCACACCTGGTCGTTTCATTCAGGCGACGTTCCGGACGGCGCTCGGTCGTTCACCGAGCCGCTCGTCGTGCATCGATGGAGCGGCTACGACGTCGCGTTCCCGAATCTCGAACGAGGCATTGCGGAGTCCTACGCGAC
>DATBBD010000790.1:0-4063 GCA_036271175.1 Polyangiaceae bacterium
TGAACCTCATGGCCCGCAACCTGACCGAGCAGGTCCGCGGCATCGCGCGCGTCGTCACGGCGGTCGCCAACGGCGACTTGACCCGGAAGATCACCGTCGACGTGAAAGGCGAGCTCCTCGAGCTGAAGAACACCATCAACACGATGGTCGATCAGCTGAACGCCTTCGCCGCGGAAGTGACCCGCGTCGCGCGCGAAGTGGGCACCGAAGGCGTCCTCGGCGGCCAGGCCGAGGTGCGCGGCGTATCCGGCGTGTGGCGCGGCCTCACCGACAACGTGAACCTCATGGCCCGCAACCTGACCGAGCAGGTCCGCGGCATCGCGCGCGTCGTCACGGCGGTCGCCAACGGCGACCTCGATCAGAAGCTGATGCTCGAAGCCAAAGGCGAGATCGCGACGCTCGTCGAAACCATCAACGGCATGACCGTCACGCTCTCGACGTTCGCCGAACAGGTGACCGGCGTGGCGCGCGACGTGGGCGTCGAAGGGCGCCTCGGAGGCCAGGCCGACGTGCCCGGTGCCGCCGGCGTGTGGCGCGATCTGACGAACAACGTGAACGAGCTCGCCGGCAACTTGACTCGTCAGGTGCGTGCCATCGGCGACGTCGCGACCGCGGTGACCAAGGGCGACCTCACGCAATCGATCACCGTCGACGCGCGCGGCGAAGTGGCGCTCTTGAAGGACAACGTGAACCAGATGATCGGAACGCTCGCGGAGACGACGCGAGTGAACCAGGAGCAAGACTGGCTGAAGACGAACCTCGCGCGCTTCACGCGCATGCTCCAGGGGCAGCGCGATCTCCTCACCGTCGCCGATCAAGTGCTCTCGGAGCTCGCCGCGGTGGTCAGCGCGCAACACGGGTCGTTCTTCATGGCCGAGGCGCACGACGGCAAGGTGTCGCTCCGGCTCTTCGCGTCGTACGCCTACAAGGAGCGGAAGAGCGTCTCGAACGTCTTTTCGATGGGTGAAGGATTGGTCGGGCAATCCGCGCGCGAAAAGAAGCGGATCTTGGTCACCGATGTCCCGCAGGATTACATCCGGATCAATTCGTCGCTCGGCGAATCGAGGCCGCTCAACATCGTCGTAGTGCCGGTGCTCTTCGAGACGGAAACCAAGGGCGTGCTCGAGCTCGCGTCGTTCCAGCGGTTCAGCGACGTGCAGCTCGCGTTTCTCGAGCAGCTCGTGGAAAGCCTCGGCATCGTCGTGGCGACCATCGAAGCGACGATGCGCACCGACGAGCTGCTCCGCAAATCACAGAGCATGGCCGACGAGCTCCAGACGCAGCAGGAGGAGCTGCAGCAGACGAACGAGGAGCTCGAGGAGAAAGCGCGCCAGCTCACGACGCAAAAAGGCGAGGTCGAGCGAAAGAACCGCGAGGTCGAGCTGGCCCGCCAGGAGCTCGAGGAGAAGGCCGAACAGCTCGCCCTCACGTCTCGTTACAAGTCGCAGTTCCTCGCGAACATGTCGCACGAGCTCCGGACGCCGCTGAACAGCCTCCTCATCTTGTCGCGCCAGCTGGTCGACAACCGCGAGGCGAACCTCACGAAGCGTCAGATCGAGTTCGCGCACACCATCCACCAATCCGGCGCGGATCTCCTCGGGCTCATCAACGAGATCCTCGATCTCGCGAAGATCGAGTCAGGAACGATGGGCGTCGACGTCGTGAACGTCGTGATCGAAGACTTGAAGGAATACGTCGATCGCACGTTCCGTCACGTCGCCGACGAAAAGCACCTCAAGTTCGACGTCGAAATGGGGTCGGGGTTGCCGGAGGCGATTCGCACCGACGAAATGCGGCTCCGGCAAGTGCTCCGTAATCTGCTGTCGAACGCCCTGAAGTTCACGGAGCGCGGCAGCGTTCGCCTCTCGGTGTTCAAGGCAGACGTGCCCGAGTGGAGCGTCGACAACGAGGTTTTGAACGGCGCGCGCGCGGTCGTCGCGTTCGCGGTCATCGACAGCGGCATCGGCATTCCGCGCGACAAGCAGAAGATCGTGTTCGAGGCGTTCCAACAAGCCGACGGCGGCACCAGCCGAAAATACGGCGGCACCGGGCTCGGTCTCGCCATCAGCCGGGAAATCGCCGGCCTTCTCGGCGGCGAGCTCCACCTCCGGAGCGAGGTCGGCGTGGGCAGCACGTTCACCTTGTTCGTGCCCGCCGAATACGTCGAGCGCCAGAAATTGACGCCGCAACCGGCGCCGTCGACGCGCGGCGGCCCCCTTTCCCTCCGCGTGCCGGATCGCATTCCCGAACATCCCGAGGTGCTCGCGCTCGCGCCGATGCCGGCCCTATCCGACGATCGGCGCGCGATCAACCCTGGCGACCGCGTCATTCTGATCGTCGAAGACGACGAGACCTTCGGCCGCACCTTGCTCGACTTCGTGCGCGAGCAAGGCTTCCGCGGCGTCGTGGCGTCCAACGGAACGCAGGCGCTCGAGCTCGGGCGTGCTTTGAATCCCGACGCGATCACACTCGATTTGCGCCTCCCGGACATGGACGGCTGGGTCGTCCTCGACCAGCTGAAGCACGACCCGAACACGCGGCACATTCCGGTACACGTCATCTCCGCGTCCGACGACGAGCGCCGTGGTCTCGAGTGCGGCGCGATCGCGTTCCTACAAAAGCCGGTGACCGCGGAAGCGCTGGAAGAAGCGTTGGCGCGCATCCGAACGTTCGTCGAACAACGAGTCAAACATCTGCTCATCGTGGAAGACGACGATGTCCAGCGGAAGAGCCTCGTCGAGCTCATCGGGAACGGCGACGTCGAGACGACCGCCGTCGACAGCGGCGAAGCGGCACTAGCGATGCTCGAGGAACGACCGTTCGACTGCATGGTCCTCGACCTCGCGTTGCCCGGCATGTCCGGCATCGATTTGATCAAGGCCACCAAGGCGCGCCTGGCGTCGCGGCGGATGCCGATCATCGTCTACACCGGGAAGGAGCTGACCCGCGAAGAGGAGACCGAGCTCCGTCAAGTCTCCGAATCGATCATCGTCAAGGACGTGCGCTCTCCGGAGCGCTTGCTCGACGAGACGGCGCTCTTTCTCCATCGCGTCGAGTCGAAATTGCCGCCCCCGTCGCGAGAGATCTTGCGGCGTCTCACCGAGGTCGACCCCGCACTGGTGGGCAAGAAAGTGCTCCTCGTCGACGACGACGCGCGCAACCTGTTCGCGATCACCACGATCCTCGAACAGCACGAAATGAAGGTCGTTTACGCCGAAAACGGCCAGGAGGCGCTCGGGAAGCTCTCCGAGAACGACGACATCGACATCGTCCTCATGGACATCATGATGCCCGAAATGGACGGCTACGAAGCGACGCGCCGGATCCGCGCGAACTCGCGCTTCGAGAAGCTTCCGGTCATCGCGTTGACGGCGAAGGCGATGCAAAGCGACCGCGAAAAGTGCATCCAGGCCGGCGCGTCCGATTACATCACCAAGCCCGTCGACCCCGATCAGCTCGTGTCGCTCCTCCGCGTGTGGCTCTACCGCTGATGGACCGCGAGCCGCCCGGGCCGCCGAATTCCGAGGCGCGGCACGTCGAGGTGCTCGAGATCGAGCTCTTGCTCTCCGGCATCGCGAAACGCTACGGCTACCATTTCGAGAACTACTCACGGCCGTCGCTGACTCGCCGCTTGCGTCGAGTAGTGCGCGACGAGGGCCTCTCGAGCGTCTCGGCCCTGCAAGAACGAGTGCTGCACGATCCTCGATGCATGTCGCGCCTGGTCGAGACGATCTCCGTCCATACGACGTCGATGTTTCGCGACCCCGATGTGTATCGCACGATTCGAAGCGACGTCGTTCCCGTCCTCCGGACGTACCCGTTCGTGCGGATCTGGCACGCGGGCTGCTCTTCCGGCGAAGAGGTGTACTCGCTGGCGATCGTCCTTCACGAAGCCGGCATCTACGAGCGCTGTCGCATTTACGCGACGGATATCAGCGACTCGGTGCTCGACCGCGCTCGCAAGGGCATCTTCCCGCTGCGCGCGATGCGCGACTACACGACGGCGTATCAACACGCGAGCGGCACGCAGGATTTTTCGTCGTACTACTCGGCCGACGCCGAG
>DATBBD010000791.1:0-20740 GCA_036271175.1 Polyangiaceae bacterium
CTCCGTGTCGTGTTCTTGCTCGCTGCGAGCTACTTCTTTTATGCGGAGTGGAATTGGCGATTTCTCCCGCTCTTGTTCGCTTCGTCGACCGCGGACTTTCTGCTCGGCAATGCCATAGCGCGCGCAGAGGGCCATCGCCAACGTCGGCTGTGGCTCGTCGCTACCGTGGTGATGAACCTCGGTGTCCTCGCGGCCTTCAAATACCTCGATTTCGGCGTCGAATCGGCGCGCGCGCTCCTCGTCGCGCTCGGCTTCGACCTGCCGATGTTCGCCCTCCGGATTGCGCTTCCGATCGGCGTCAGCTTCTTCACCTTCGAATCGATGAGCTACGTCATCGACGTGTACCGGCGCGACATCGAACCGCACCCGAGCTACGTCGAGTACCTCACCTTCGTCGCGTTCTTTCCGCATCTCGTCGCGGGCCCGATCGTGAGACCGCGGGATCTCCTTCCGCAGATCGCGTCGCCCGCTCGCTGGGACGAGAGCGGCGCGAGCGAAGCCTTGTTCATGATCGCGACGGGCCTGTTGAAGAAGGTCGCCATCGGCGATTACTTGGCCGTCAACCTGGTCGATCGCGTCTTCGATGCGCCGGCGCAATTTTCGGCGCTCGAGTGCTACGCGGCCGTTCTCGGTTACGCGGTCCAGATTTATTGTGATTTTTCCGGCTACACCGACATCGCGATCGGGTCCGCACGGCTTCTCGGGATTCGGCTGCCGCAAAATTTCGACAGCCCGTATCAGGCCGTCGACGTGCAGGACTTCTGGCGACGCTGGCACATCTCGCTCTCGACGTGGCTCCGCGACTATCTCTACATCTCGCTCGGCGGGAATCGGAAAGGGGCGCTTCGCACGTACGTGAACTTGATGCTGACGATGCTCCTCGGCGGGTTGTGGCACGGCGCGAACTGGACGTTCGTGGTCTGGGGCGGTCTGCACGGCGCGGCGCTGTGCGTGAATCGCGCGATGGCACGGGCGCGAGCGCGTCGCGGCGCGGCGGCGTCGCGATTGCCGAACGTCGTTCGCGTCCTCATGACGTTTCACTTCGTGTGCGTCGCGTGGGTATTTTTCCGCGCGCCGACCTTCACCGCGGCGCGACGGATGTTCGCGCAGCTGGCGACGCTCAGCACGTTCCATCCGAATCTTCCCGCGTCCGTTCTCGCGGTGCTCGCCGTCGGACTCGCCTCGCATTGGACCCCCGACGCGGTCGTCAAATGGGTGAAGGACGGCTTCGTGCGGCTGCCCGGTCCAGCACAAGGGCTCGCATTGTTCGCGGCAGCCTTGGCGCTCCGGCAGATGGGTGAGGCCCGAGCCGTGCCGTTCGTGTACTTTCAGTTTTGATGAGCGACGAGCCGGGCGCCCCCCCCATCGAGACGACCGAAGCGTCGCGCCCGGGTGGCGGCGACGTCGTCGAGACGCCTCCACCGGAGAAGCCCGTGCTTCGCCCCGACGGCATGGAGCGTCCGCGGTTCGTGCTCGATTTCCCGGACGATCCGGCGCTCGCGGCGCTCTCTCGCGCGTTCGAGGAAGGCAACTACGCCATGGTGCGACGCGACGCCGAAGCGGTCGCGCGCGCGGCGACGGATCCCGCGGTTCGCGACGCGGCGCTCGAGCTCCGGCGCCGGATCGAACCGGACCCGATGGTCAAATATCTCCTCGGGCTCGCGTTCGCGCTGCTCGTCTTTTTGACGATCTGGGCCTATCGACAGTGACGGCGAGCGAGCGCTTGTGGCGAGTGCGCATCGTCCATTATTGAGGAGCATGGGCAGTGAACGATTGCAGCTCGACCCGGTCGAGCTGTTCGAGAACGGCTTCGTGTTGCGCACGCGATGGCATGCCCCGAACCTCCTCGCGACGGCGATATTGCTTTCCGTCGCGTGCACGCCGCATCCGCAAGGCCCCGCGGGGCCGATCGAGGTCACCGCTGCCGTGAGCGACGGCGTGGTCGAGCGACTCATGCCGCTCGAAGACCGCACCGTGTACACCTACGACACGAAGTCCGAAAACAGCGCCGAGCACGGCGTGCTCATCGTTCAAATCTCGCGACCGCGGCCCGATCGCGCCGATCTCCGGATGGGTTCGCGCATCGAGCGGCTGCAGCTCGAGCCCGGCGCGATCACGTTCGTCGAGGGTGGCTATCTCTTGAAAGCGCCGATCGCGAAGGGCAGCCGATGGCACAGCAAGTTCGGGATCGTCGAGGTCGTCGACGCGGACGAACAGATCGACGTTCCGGCGGGGCGGTTCGTCGGTTGCGTGCGCACGGTCGAGCGCGAAGACGGCACCGGCGCGTCGAAGCAAGTGACGTCGGTGTATTGCCCGCACGTGGGGCTCGTCCTGCTCGACGCACAGGCCGTCGGCGATCAGGGCTTGAATCGCGAAACGGCGGTCTTGAAGTCGTTCGGCGCGCGCGTCGATCTCACGAATCACGAAGTGACGACGACGACCGAAGACGACAAGTAGCAAGCGTCGAGCGCGGCGTGCGTACGTCTCAATTTCCGGTTCCCGCTTCGGGGCGCTCGAGCACCTCACGGACGTCGCTGGTCTGCGAGCCGCAGCCGTCGCCCAGGAGCTGGCCCAGAAGATCGTCCTCGAGCGGTGCGTAACCCTGCCCCGTGACGTCGATCTGCGCGTTCCCGCCGGTCCACAGCTGACAAAGGATCGCGACGGTGGCTCCGCCGTCTCCGGCGTCGATGTCGCTCTTGCTCGCGCCGCAGGTCACCTCGGGCAAAGGCCCCTCCACGATGACGCTGTTCGACGCGCGACAGCACACGTCCACGTTGCTGGCGCCTTTGTGAACCAGATCGAACGATTCTCCGTTGCTGCCGTTGTAGGTCACCACGAGGTTCGTATCGGCCGGGAGCGTGCCGTCGACGGCGGTCAGCTCGACTCGAAAAGGTGGTTCCGGACGCGGGCACGGGCTCGTTCGCGTGTGATTGCAGGCAATCGAAGCGGTCGCAGCGACGGCGACCACGAAAAGTCTAAGAGAGCGCTTCGGCAATGGCCGTTACCTTTTTGCGACCTTGTACTCTAGCTAGAGTCATCCGCCGGTGCGAGAAATGAAGAAAGCCGACTTCGGTTTGGACGAAGCCGGCCCCTGAATGAAGAAGCCGACCTCGCTTGGACGAGGCCGGCTCCTGATTGCCCTACGCGCTCGGCGCGCGTCGGACTCGCGACTCAGAACTCGGGATGGCCGTGTCCGCCGCCACCGGCTCCGTGCGCTTCCTTCTCCTTCGGCTTCTCGGCGACGAGGGCCTCGGTCGTGAGGAGCAAGCCCGCGACGCTCGCCGCGTTCTGGAGCGCCGAACGAACGACCTTCGCCGGATCGATCACGCCGTCCGCGATGAGGTCGGTGTACTTGTTCGTCTGCGCGTTGTAGCCGAACGCGCCCTTACCCTCGCGAACCTTCTGGAGAATGATCGAACCTTCTTCGCCGGCGTTCGCCGAGATCTGACGAAGGGGTTCCTCGAGCGCGCGACGGATGATGCTCACGCCGAACTTCTGTTCTTCCGGCACCTCGAGCTTCTCGAGGGACTTCTGAACGCGAAGTAGCGCAACGCCGCCGCCGGGGACGATGCCCTCTTCCACCGCCGCGCGGGTCGCGTGGAGCGCGTCTTCGACGCGGGCCTTCTTCTCCTTCATCTCGGTTTCGGTGGCTGCACCGACCTTGATGACCGCGACGCCGCCGACGAGCTTCGCGAGGCGCTCTTGGAGCTTCTCACGATCGTAGTCGCTCGTGGTGTTGTCGATCTGCGTGCGGATCTCCTGCTGGCGCGCCTTGATCTTTTCCTTCTTGCCGGCGCCGTCGACGATCGTCGTGTTGTCCTTGTCGATCTTCACGGTCTTCGCACGGCCGAGGTCGGTGATCGTGACGTTCTCGAGCTTGAGCCCGAGCTCTTCCGCGATGACCTGACCGCCGCTCAGCACGGCGATGTCCTTGAGCATCTCCTTGCGGCGATCGCCGAAGCCCGGCGCCTTGACGGCGGCGCACTGCAGCGTTCCACGGAGCTTGTTCACGACCAACGTCGCGAGCGCTTCGCCCTCGATGTCCTCGGCGATGATCAGGAGCGGCTTCTGCTGCCGCGCGATCGCCTCGAGCACCGGGAGAAGATCCTTCATGTTGCTGATCTTCTTCTCGTTGAGAAGGATGTAGCAATCCTCGAGCGTCGCTTCCATGCGCTCGGGGTCGGTCACGAAGTACGGCGAGAGGTAGCCGCGGTCGAACTGCATGCCTTCGACGACGTCGAGGGTCGTCTCGGCGCTCTTCGCCTCTTCGACCGTGATCACGCCTTCCTTGCCGACCTTCTCCATCGCCTCGGAGAGAAGCTTGCCGATCGTCTCGTCGCCGTTGGCGCTGACGGTGCCGATCTGCGCGATCTCCGTCGGGTCCTTGGTCGGCTTCGCGAGCTTCGCGAGCGCTTCCACGCAGGCTTCGACGGCCTTGTCGATGCCGCGCTTGATCTCCATCGGGTTGTGGCCCGCGGCGACGAGCTTCGAGCCCTCGCGGAAGATGGCTTGCGCGAGCACGGTCGCGGTGGTGGTGCCGTCGCCGGCGACGTCGCTCGTCTTCGACGCGACTTCCTTCACCATCTGCGCGCCCATGTTCTCGAACTTGTTCTCGAGCTCGATCTCCTTGGCGACGGTCACGCCGTCCTTGGTGATCGTGGGGGAGCCGAAGCTCTTCTCGAGCACGACGTTGCGACCCTTCGGGCCGAGCGTCACTTTGACGGCGTCCGCGAGCGCGTTCACGCCTGCGAGGATGAGGTTACGAGCCTGCTCTTGATAAACGATTTCCTTGGCGGCCATCTTACGATTCCCTTCTCACTTCTCGATGACGCCGAGGATGTCTTCCTCGCGCAAAATCAGGTGTTCCACGTTCTCGATTTTGACCTCGGTGCCGGCATACTTGCCGAACAGAACGCGATCGCCCTTCTTGATGTCGAGCGGACGAACCTTGCCGTCCTCTTGAACCTTGCCGTTGCCCACGGCGATCACCTCGCCCTCGATCGGCTTCTCTTTTGCCGAGTCGGGGATGATGATTCCGCCCTTGGTTTTCTGCTCTTCTTCCACGCGCTTCACGATCACGCGGTCTTGCAGCGGTCGAATCTTCATGGTCGAACTCTCCTTGTTTTGGCGGAGGCCGAAGCCTCCGTTTCCGTGCGCCCTCTCGACAGGCGCGAACACCGAAACCGCCGCTTGAGTAGCCCCAGACGACAGCTAAGTGCCCGTAACTTCAGTCTTTCGTGGTTAGCACTCGAGAGGGGCAAGTGCTAACGGCCCGCGCCGAACTTACGCGTGCGCCTGCGGGTGTCAAGGGACTCAAATGTTGGAAGTGCCTTCGAGAATCGGGGCTGAACGCCCGTGAAGGAGCCGCGCCGAGGGCGTTCGCGAAGTGGGCTTCCTGTGTTTCCGGGGACGACACGATGCGTAACTCATTGGAAATATTGGCAGTCGGTCGCGGCGAGTGCTGACAATGCGCCGGGCCGGGCTTCTGGACGAGCCACGGCAGCCGTACATTTGTGTTGTGGAAGCGCTGATCGATGACACCACGAACATCGCCTCTTTCTTCCGCGACGCCGTGAGAGGAGCCGCCGTGGGCCGGGGTTACGACCCCGGAGCGCCGAGCGCCCTTTACGTCGCATCGCTGCTCGCCGACTACGCGATGCCCGGGTCGCGCGCACCGGAGCCGCTCGACCGCCCGTTGACGGTGCTGCTCGTGGAAGCGCTCGGCACGGTCGGCCCCGACCGCTTCGAGCGCCTCCGGTGCTTGGGCGATCAGGCGCTTTATCTGAGCGGCTTTTTCTCCGACCACCTCGAACGCCGCGGCGTCGAACGACGCTACGTGTACGACGTCGGCGCGACGGCGTACGACGCCGCGGGTGCCATTCTCCGTCGCGGCGGCGGACAACAGCGCGGTCCCGACGTGTTCGACGAGCTCGCGACGAACTTCACGGAGCTCGTCGCGCTGCTTCGCGACGTCGCCGACGTTGCGTACGCCGCGAGCGCCCACGACGCGCGCGGCATCGTCGACCTGTACGAGCGATGGACGCGCCGCGAATCACCAGCGCTCACCGCGGCGCTCGTGCGCTCGGGCGTGGTGCCTTCTCGCGGCGGCGGAGCGCTCCATTGAGTGACTCGTCTCGCGACGCGGGCTCATCGTCGAGCGCTGCCGTCTCGAGCGAAGCCGGTGTGAGCGAGGTCGTCTCGGGTCGAAGCGTCGCGCACGAAACGAAGAGCAACGGTGTCGTCGCAGACGCCGACGAACGCGTCAGCGACGAGCAACGTCGCGATGCGCGGAGCGTGCAGCAGCGACTCGAACGTTTCTATTCGCTCGAGCCCGGGCCGGACGTCTCGGATTTCTTGCGACGAGGTAACCACGACAGCCGCGAAGCGCTGTTCGTGCGACACGGCGAGGACGGCGTCGAAGTGGGGTTGATGCTGCCCGGCGGCGGGCGCGACCCACGAAGCAGTGACGACGAACGCCTGCAGTTGCTCGAAGGGGTGAGCCACTTCGTCTATCTCGCGGAGCGGGCGCGCGTCGATTTGCCGATGACGGAGCTCGAACTCGAGCTGCAAGCCGAGGTCGACAAATTCGTCCTCCTCGCATTCGACGGCAAGCGGCTCGCAGCGAAGCGCGCGCGAAGCGTGCGCGCTTCCTTGTACGAGAGTGTCCGTTATCTCCACGACGCCGCGTCGGAGAAGGGCGCGCGCTATCGCCTCGCGAACGATCTGGCCGCGCGCGTGTCGCATCGACTCGTCGAACGCCTCCGCGACGGCGAAGCGCACCATTTCTTGCGCCGCTTCTACCGCGCCGGCCAAGCCGAAAAAATCCGCCTAGCCTCCGCCGCTTAGAAGAGAGCACCGGAAGCGCAGTGAGACGCAAACGAAACAGCTGGCCGAGATCTCCAGGCGTCCTCACCAGCGGATGAACGCCCCAAGTCATTTACATCCCCATGAGTTTGGCGATGTAGTAGCTCAGCGTTTCGCTCGTGCCCCCACCGAGACGGAAGAGCCGTGTATCGCGCCAAGCTCTTGCGATTCGATATTCTTCGATGTAGCCCCAGCCGCCGTGAAATTGGAGGCACGTGTCCATTACGGCGCTGACGATGTCGCCGACCGCGACCTTGGCCATGCTGATGAGCTTCACCGTTTCCATCGAGAGCGGGCCCTCCTCCACGTAGCGCTCGCTGTTGTAGGCGTCGACGACCTTGTAGACGAAGGCCTTCGCCATCTCGACCTTCGTGTACATGTCGACGAACTTGTGCTGCCAGAGCTCGCGCTTGATGATCGGTTTGCCGAAGGCTTTGCGATCTTCGCCGTAGGCGCGAGACATGTTGATCGCGAGCTCGGCGCCGGCGATCGCGCTCACGCAGGCGATGAGCCGTTCGGTCTGGAAATTCTGCATGAGATACATGAAACCCATGTTCTCTTCGCCGAGCCGGTAGCGCTCGGGGATGCGCACGTCTTCCAGGAATAGCTCCGCGGTATCGGACGAGTGATTGCCGATTTTCTTGAGTTTTCTACTGACTACGAAGCCTTTCGTCTTGGTGGGGACGAGGAAGAAGGTGCATCCGTGCGCGCCGGCGTCGGGCTGCGTTTTGGCGAGTAACGTGACGAAGTCGGCGCGCGCGCCGTTGGTGATGAACGTCTTTTGTCCGTTCAGGACGTAGTCGCCGCCGTCGCGGCGCGCGACGGTGCGAATGCCGGCGACGTCGCTTCCGGCGCCGGGTTCGGAGACGCCGAGCGCGACGATTTTGTCACCGCTGAGCGCGGGTTTCAGAAATTCGTCGATTTGTTCCGGTGTGCCGAGATCGCCGATGACCGGCGTGGCCATGTCGCTTTGCACGAGGAGCGCCATGGTGACGCCGGCGTTGCCGCCGTACGCGAGCGCTTCACCCTTCGCGACGCTGAACCAGTAATCGCCGCCGGCGCCGCCCTGCGATTCCTTGTAGTGCGCGCCGAGAATGCCGAGCTCGCCGGCTCGCTTGAAGACGTGATTCGGAAAATCGCACGCGGCTTCCCACTCGTCGGTGAACGGCGCGATTTCTTCTTCCGCGAAGCGACGGACGGTTTTTCGAAATTGCTCGTGCTCGTCGGTGAACGGCTGCCACATGGTCGACCTCGCTGGCTCGACGCGCGAGGGCGCGCGCCGGGCGGCATTCTGGGCTCGGAAATTATTTCCGTCAGAGAATATTCGTACACGAACTAATCGCGCGCGCAACCGCCGGTGCGTCGATTGATCGACGACGCGGCGCAGCGCCCGGCGAATGTCGACGGATCGACGACGCGCGCGACGACGACCTTGCGGATCAGATGCGGACGCGTTCGAGCAACTCCGCCGGCGCGATGTGCGTACCGGGCGACAGACCGTCGATGAGCACGTCCGCGGGACAGCACCCCGCCGCGACGAGCGGCTTCAATGCGGCGAGATGAACGGTCTCGTCGTGGCCGTCGGCGTTTCGACGCGCTCGGCGACGGAGGCCGCCCTCGGCGATCTCGAACACCTGCTCGGCGAGTCGCCGCGCCGGGACGTCACCGATATTCGTCGCGAGGCCGTCGCGCACGAGCGCCGGGCGTGCCGCCATCACCGTCGCGTAGTCGAGACGAAGCGCGAGCTCCGTCGCGAGGTCGAGGCTGGTCCTGTCGTAAACGAGCCCCGTGCACAGCGCCGGCACCGCGCCGGTCAAGCGCTCGGGGAGCATGTCGCATGCGCGGATCTCGATGGTGCGCTTCAGCCGCGCTTCCGGAAATAGCGTGTTCAAGTGAAGGAGCCAGTCGTCATACGTCGCGTGATGGCCTTGATAGCCGTCCTTCATGAAGCTGCGAAACGTCTGCCCGGTGTTGTGCACGAAGCCGTCGCTGCGACGAAATAGGAACATGCCGGCGTCGAGTGCCCACTCGGCATAGTCGCGATACGTCGCCTTCGGTTTCGTCCAGAGCGATTCGATCAAGCCGGAACGCGACGGATCCATGTGAAGCCACACGTGACCACGCTCGCTCTTGCGCGGCCCGCGGCGCCCTTCGACGAACGGCGCATTCGCGGTCATCGCGTGGAGGATCGGCGACAAACGAAGCAGCACGACGAGCTTTCGCATCGCGTCCTCTTCGTTCGAATAGTCGAAGTTCGCTTGTACGGTCGCCGTCCGGCGCATCATGTCGAGCGCGCCTTCGCCGCGTGTCGGCAAGTACTCGCGCATGATGCCGTAGCGATGCTTCGGCACCCACGGCAGATCGGCTTGCGCCGCAAACGGGTGGAACCCGACGCCGAGCCACACCAGACCCATCTCTTTCGAGATGCCCGCGAGCTCCGTCAAATGCTGATGCATCTCGGTGACGGCGTGATGCACGTCGTCGTACGGCGCGCCCGAGAGCTCGAACTGCGCTCCGGGTTCGAGGGTGATGGATGCGTCGCCGCGTGTCAGCGCGATCGGCGGGCCGTCGTCGGTTTCGGCGAGCGGGGACCATCCGTGCTCCGTCGCCAGCGAGTCGAACAGTCGCCGGACGCCGAAAGCGCCGTCGTATTGGAGCGGAGCGCCGGTGTCGCGCTGCACGCCGAATTTCTCGGCCTCGGCGCCGATGCGAAAAGCGCTTTCGGGCTTTTCCGCTTCGAGGAAGATTCGTTCGAGGTCGTCACGGTGAACGGGGCGATCGTCGTGCTTGGAGGCGGTCAGCATGGTTCAGAGTGGGCTCGGGGCGCGCGCCGAGCGTTCATAGGACACCAGAGCTCGATCGGCGACACCCTCCCGCAACGAAGAGGAGCATTTTTCGGTCCAGTGTAGGAGATTTCCGGACCTGCAAGGTTCTTCGCGAGGTCCTTCTCGAGGTCAGGCGTGCGTGCGTCACGCCGCGCGGCGTCGCGGCTTCGAGACGAACTTGCGATCGAAGAGGCGGACCCTACGAACCAGGAGATCCAACAAGAAGAGGACGATGGCCGCCAAGAGCACGCGACCGAACAGCGGCGCGCGGTAGACGATTCTTTCGTCGCCGGGGTCGAAGACGGTGCGCGCCGTCGGATCGACGGTGCCGCCCGTCGACGCGGCCAGCCGCGTCAATCGCTCGATGTCGGGTTCCAGGTTCGCGTACTCGCGCGGATACGGATTCGAGACCTCGGCGTAGCTCGACCCGACGGCGCGGACGGTGCCGTCGTCGTTCGTCTTCGAGTGCTCGCCTTCGAGCAAGAACGCGCCGTAGTCGTCGAGGGGGAAATTCGCTTCGTAGCGGCCAGGCGCGACTTGTCGCATCGGGACTTCGCGCTTCTTTCCCTTCGGCTCCGGCCCGGACACCGTCAAGCGACTGGAGATGCCATTGTCGAACCGTTCGTCGGGCGTGAACGCGTCGACCGTTGCGCGTACGCGGCCGTCGAGCACTTCCGCTTTCATGTCGAGCTCGCGACGATGCTGGTGGCGCATGTGCTCGCGGACGAGCTGCCCCCAGAATTTCGAAAAGCCCGACCAGCGGAGCCAATCGGACGCCCAGCCGTTCTTCACGTCGCTGGTCCACGCGAGCGTCCAGCCGAGCCCGACGCGCATCCGGGCGAGGATCGGTTCGTCTTTGTCGCTCGCGAGGATCTGCTGCGCCGGCGGCTCTTTCATCTCGGTCGCGACGTAACCGTGCAAGAACGGCGCGGTGCGAATCGGAACGCCGTTCAAGAAGTCGGCGCTCGACGTCTGGGTGACCGGGAACCATTCGTCGACCGCGGCTTGTCGGGAGACGAGCTCGGTCTCTCGCGTGAAGATCCGCGGCAAGCTGTTCGGATCGGGGACCGCGTGATAGCGACCCCCACCGGTGTCGGCGATCGTCCGCAAGAGATCCGCGTCGGCGCCATCCCCGAGCCCGACCGTCGTCACGGTCATCGATTCGGAGACCATGGCCTGGACCAGATCGCGGAGACCCTGAGAATCCGCGCGGCCGTCGGTGAGCAGGATCACGTGTTTTCGCCGCGCCTGGACCACGGACATGTCCTGGTACGCCATGTCGAGCGCCGAAAAAATCTCGGTGCCGCCGCCGGGTTGGATGCGCGCAATGTCGTTCTCGATGCGGTTCCGATAGCGCGCCGATTCCATCTTCACGTAACGGATCGGCGTCGAGTCGAAGGCGATGACCTCGACCAAATCGTCGCCTTCGAGCGTGTCCACGGTCGCGCGACAGGCCGCTTTCGCCATTTCGAGCGGAAGCCCCGTCATCGACCCCGAGCGATCGATCACCAACGTCATCGCGACGCTCGGCATGTCCTTCCGGCGCTCGGCGTCCATGCGCACCGGCAAGATCCGCTCGATCGTCGAGTGCTGCCATCCCCCGAGCCCGAACCCGGAAGGGCCGCCCGCGAATAAGAACCCGCCGCCGAGGTCTCGCACGTAGCGCTCGACGAGCGCTTGCGACGACAAGCTCACGGCTTCTGCCGGAACGTCCGAGAGGATGAAAAAGTCGTACCGCTCGAGCTCCTCGAGCGAACCGGGGAACGCCGTCGCGGCGCGGACGTCGACGTCGAATTCTTCGGCGCCGAGGGCGCTCGCGAGATAGCTCGCCCGCGCCGGTTGGCCCTCTATATAGAGGACCGAAGGGCGCGCCGGCACGTCGACCGACGCCACGACGCGGTTGTTCGCCGAAAACGTGTCTTGGCCGATGTGATCGAGCTCGAGCGCGTACGTCACCTTGCCGCCGACACGGACCACGGACGAAAAACGGACGTCGTTCACGCCCGGCGACAGATCGAGCTCGCGCACGCCGCCGAGGCCGTTCAGTACTTCGCCCTGGTAGAGCCGGGCGCGCGCGTGCGTCGCGCGGCTCGCATAGATTTCGGCGGTGACGTCGAAGGGCTCGCCGATTTGTGCTTTCGCGGGCGCGTGGAGCGAACGCACCGCGACCTCCGGAGGGGGCGGCTGCCGCAAGGGCACCGTGAACACGCGAACGCCGAAGTCGCGGGCTCGCGGCGCCTCCGCGAGGACGTTGCCCGTCGTCTCTTCGCCGTCGGTGACGAGCACGACCCGCTTCAAATAACCAGCCGGGAAGAGCCCGTAAGAGAGATCGAGCGCCGCTTGAATGTCGGTTGCGGCGCCCGCGCGATCGGCGCCGCCTTCGGACGCGGGCGTCTTGTCGTGGCGCAGCGATTTCGCGGGCGGCACTTCGCGTGCATCACCGAGCTCGACGAGGCGCGGGTGATCCGCGAACGTGACGACCTTGATCAGATCGTCGCCCGGTTTCTTCGCGAGCGCGTCCGCGACGACCTTGCGCGCGTCCTCGAGCGCCTCGTCGGACACCGAATCGCTCACGTCGAGCAGATAGACGGTGCACACCTTCCGCGTCTCGGCGGTGCGCACCGGCCGCGCGAGCGCGAGCCCGAGTAAGCCGAGCAGCACCGTGCGCGCCCCGAGCGACAAAAGTCGTTGTGCGAGCGGAAGGTCGGTGAGCGACCGAAACATCGCGACGCCGAGGATCGGCACGACGGCGAGGACGACCAGCGCGCGCGGTTCACCGAGCGAGAATCGGTCTTGGCCGTGACCCCACGAAAAGACGCGGCCGCGCGCCCACGCGAGGTACAGGGCGCCGAGCGCGAGCGACAGCGCGACGGAAGCCGCCGCGAGCACGACGGCGCGCGTGCGACGGCTCATACCGTGATTCTCCTGTGGTAGCCGAGCCACTCGAAGACGGAGAGCAGCAGCACCGCTTCGACGAGGTACACCCAGACGTCACGGCGAATGCCGATGTGAAAACCGGCGACCGCCGTGGCGCGCTCGCCGCCGATCTGAAGGTCTTTCACCGGCTCGATCTGGCTCTCGTCGGGGTCGACGAGGTTCGCGGCGAAGAGCGTCGCGGCGGCTTTGCCGGAGCCTTCGAGCTCGTAGAACCCGGCGTGTTCGCCGAAGAACGTGGCGCGTCCTTCCTTGACGGCGACTTCGTGGCGCATGCCCGCGGGGTCTTTGATCCACACGGTGGCGTCGTCGCTCGGCGCGGGAATTTGCCAGACCTCGCCGGTGCGAAACGACGATAGGTACGTCGCGTCTTCCTCGACGAACGAATGAATGACGTTGAGGACGAAGAGCGGCCACGCGACGCGGAGCACGAGGTCGCTGTCGCGCGGATCGAAGCCGGTCACGACGTACGGATGGCCGTCGCGCCGGCCCGAGACGACGATCGGACCCTGCTCGCTCGCGCCGACCACGTGATCGTCCTTGTCGGGCACGAGAGCGTGGCCATGCGCGATTTGAACGTTGTCGACCGCCATGAAGCGGAGGAGCGGGCTGTGCTTGTCCCAGCTGTCGAATCCGAAATCGGAGAGCGCGCGGCCGAGCTTCACCGGCGAACCCGATTCGGGCGGGTTCAAGTAAAGGGCTCCCCCGTGTTCGGGAGCTTGCGGCGCGACGCCGTCGAAGATCGTGAGATCGAACGCGCCGCCGCTGTTGTAGGCCGCGGGCGCGACGGTCGTGACGTCGAGATACTCGTCGAGCAAGAGCGCAGCGTCGAGGTACGTGTTGCCGCGCGTGACAACCTGGACGCGCGCGCGCCGTCGCTCCGGCATGAGCGCGTAGGCGCGGTCGTCCGCACCGAGGTCGTCTTTCGTGCCGTCGGCGAGACGAATGCGTGCTTCGAGCTTTTGACTCGCGCCGCCGAGGTCCGTGTAAAACCGCGGGAGACGCTCCTTCGGCTTCAACGAAAGGCGCGATACGTCGACCACGTTGCCATCGCCGAGGAGGGTGAGCTCGATGTTCTCCGGCGCGGCGTCGGTGTTCGTGACCTCGAGCATCACCTCGTAGCGCGACGCATCGAGCGGATAACGACGGACCGAAAACCCGGTGATCGCGACGTTGCGTCCGCGCTTGCCGATGGGAATGAACCGAACCGGCACATTGCCGAGGTCTTTGCCTGCGCCGTCGGTGTCGAGCGCGCCGTCGCTCACGACGACGATCTGCGGATTTTCCACGCCGTGGAGGACGTCGGCGGAAAAGGCGAGCGCGCGCCGCAGGTCGACGCGGGTATCCGTCGCGACGAGGCGATCGACGCCCTCGTTCAACTCCGTGGCTTCGCCGGTCATCGTCGTGACCGGCACCGTCGACGCGTCCATCTTCGCGACGAGCATGCGGTCCGAGCCGCCGAGCCCACCCACGAGCTCGTGCACCTTCGCCTTCGCTTGCGCGAGCCGCGACGGCAGGACGTCGGAGGCTTGCATCGACGCGCTGGTATCGACGAGCACTACCGTGGTCTCGCCCTTTTTTGCGAGCGCCGTCGGACGTGGATCGCCGAGCGCGAGGACCAACAGCGTCAAGAGGGCGAGTTGCAAGAGGAGCGACAGCAGATTCTTGAGACGCGAATAGAGCTGCGACGCGTCCTTGTCCTTGAGCACGCGTTGCCAGATCGGCGAGAACGGAACGGCCACCGGGCGGCGACGGAGCTTCAGAATGTAGAGCCCGATCGTGGCGGCGAACGCTGCCCCGCCGACGCCGAGGAGCACCGATGGCGGAAAGCCGAAAAACGACATCAGCGCAGGAAGCCTCCGCGCCGGAACACCCGGAGTACGAGCTCGTCGAACGGGACGTCGACTTCAGCGGGGAAATACGGCACCTGGCTTTTCGCGCAGAACCGCTCGACGTCGCCGAGATAATCGCGAGAGGCGGCTTCCATCCGATCGAGAAGCGAATCGGTCACCGTTACTTCGCGCTCGTCACCGGTCTCGCAGTCGTACACGTGAACGTCGCCGCGCAAATCCGGACGCGCGTCGGCGGGATCCACGACGTGCACGACGTACGGTTCGAACTTGTTGTACCGAAGGACGTTGATCCCGCGCTCGAAGCCGGCGGGGTCGTAGAGATCCGAGAGGAGCACCGCGAGACCGCGCCGTTTGTGTTGCGCGACGACCGTGCCGAGCGCGTCCCCGAGGTTCGTCGTGCCGTTCGCCTCTAGCTTTTCGAGGAACTGAAACAACGTGAAGATGCGTGCCTTGCCGCGCGTGCTCGGGACTTGCGCGACGACCTCGTCGTTCACGCCGATGACGGCGACGCGATCGAGATTCGCGAGACCGACGTACGCGAGCGCGGCGGCCAAGCGACGCGCCTGGTCGAACTTTCGCCCGGAGCCGAAGCCCATCGACGCCGAGCAATCGACGATGAAATAGATCCCGAGGTCTTCTTCTTCCTCGTAGAGGCGGACGAGCAACCTGCCGAACCGTTGATAAACGTTCCAATCGACGAAACGGAAATCGTCGCCGGCGACGTAGTCGCGATGATCGGCAAACTCGACGCCGCTGCCCTTCTTCTTGCTGCGCCGCTCGGCACGCATGCGGCCGGCGAACACGCGACGGCTGACGATCGCCAGTGTTTCGAGCTTTTTCTGAAAATCATCGTCGAAGAGCGCCGTCGTCGTCCGCGGGGCGCGCGGCGCCGTGCTCGGTCGAGATTTTCGGAAAAAATCCAACATGTCGTCGGTCGGAGCTCCGGCGCGCGCGGCGGCGCGCTAGGCCTTGCTCTCGGGGAGCTTCGCGAGAATTTCGGAAAGCACCGCGTCGGCCTTCACGCCTTCGGCTTCACCCTCGAAGTTGAGGAGCACGCGGTGGCGAAGCGCCGGGAGCACCGACGCTTTGACGTCGTCGATCGACGCGGCGAAGCGGCCGTCGAAGAGCGCGCGGATCTTGGCGGCGAGGAGCATCGCTTGCCCGCCGCGCGGCGAGGCGCCGGTTCGGACGAAGCGCTTCACGAGGTCCGGCGCGTCCGCCTGTTCGGGATGCGTCGCGAGAAGGAGGCGCACCACGAAGTCCTGAACGTGCTTCGCGACGGGCACCGCGCGCGCGAGGGCCTGCATCGCGAGCACGTCGGCGCTCTTCACGACCGGGCGAACGCCGGCCGAATAATCCGTCGTCGTGCGGTCGAGGATCGCGTTCAGCTCGCTCCGATTCGGGAACCCGACGTGGAGCTTGAAGAAAAAGCGGTCGAGCTGCGCCTCGGGGAGCGGGTACGTCCCTTCCATCTCGAGGGGGTTCTGCGTCGCGAGGACGAAGTACGGCGGATCGATCTGATACGTCTTTCGACCGACCGTGACGCGGCCTTCCTGCATCGCTTCGAGGAGCGCGCTCTGCGTCTTCGGCGTCGCGCGGTTCACCTCGTCGGCGAGGACGATGTTCGCGAAGATCGGCCCCTTCCGGAATTCGAAGCCGCGCGTCGCGCCTTGCGTTTCGTCGATGACCGTCGTGCCGAGAATGTCCGCCGGCATGAGGTCCGGCGTGAACTGGATGCGCGAAAATTCGAGGTCCATCGCTTCGGCGAGTGTGCGGACGAGCATGGTCTTGCCGAGGCCCGGGACGCCTTCGAGGAGCGCGTGCGAACCCGCGATCATCACGGTGAGCACGCCGTCCACGATCTCGCGTTGCCCGACGATCACGCGGCCCACTTCTTCGCGGAGGAGCCCCAGCTTTTTTTGGAATTCGAGCACGTCGGCTCGCGCGCGGTCGCTGTCGTTGTCGCTCATGAGGTTTCTCGCCTTCGGTTCCACAAAGTCGAACCGTCAATCCCTAGGTCGAATCAACTGGAAATAGCGCCGGATGTAGAACCGATACCCGGGAGGGATCTCGTCGTGTCCGAGCGACTCTTCGGCGACCGTCTGGTAGTCGGTGTACACCTTCTTGTAGCCCTTACCGACGAAGCCTCGCTGCGCGGCGCCGTAGATCACCTGGCTCGCCGCCGCGCCCTGACCGGTGTCCGCGCCCGTTTCGCTCGAGTCCTCGGTGTGACCTTTCAACGCGGTCGCCTTGCCGGCGAGGTTCGGGTCGTGACCGGTGCCCCACTCGGAGTCGGCGCTCGACGAACCGCTTCCCGACTGCGATGGATCCGGTTCCCCTTGCGACGGCTGCGACCCGCCGGGCATCAGCGCCATGCCCGCGCCCGGTCCGGGTGAGCCATTGCCGAGCACCAGCTGAGAGCCGCCCTTGCCGTCCTTCCCCTGACCACCCTCTTGGCCGGATCCGGGCTTGGGTTGGGAGCCGCCCTTGCCTTCGCCCTGGTTTCCTTGGCCACGCGCTGCTTGCCCGAACTGGAGCATGCGCTTCAGCCGGTCTTTGCCGGCTTGTCCTTCTTGACGAAGGATCTGGCGCATTTCCTCGATCTTGCGGAGGAGCTCCTTCTTTTGCTCCTCGCCCATTTGCTGGTTCGCGGCTCGGTTCAGATCTTTGGCGCCTTGCTGGAGATCTTGTGACCCTTGGCCGAGGTCCTTCATCAGGTCCTCTGCGGCTTTGGCGAGATCTTTGTCGAGCCCGGACAGGCCTTTCTGACCCGCTTCGTTTTGCGCCTTCTCGCGCTCCAGCCGTTCGAGCTGCCGCTCGGTGCGTTCGAGCTCCTGTTGTTCGGCTTTGTCGAGCCCCTGCTTGTTCTTCTTTTCGAGCAGGCGTTTCCGCGTCTCCTCGAGCTCGCGCTTGGCGGTCTCGGTGTCGCCGGCTCGTTTTTTGACGGTTTCCGCCGCCTTTTCCAGTGATTTGCGAAGCGACTCGAGGCGGGCCTTGTCGACGTCCTTCTTCGCGTCGGCGACTATTTTCGCCAGATCCTTCATTGCCTGTTCGGCGTCGGCGAGCTTCTTGTCCGACAGCGCGTCGGCGACGGGCTTCGACAGCCCTGATTTGGCGAGCTCCTTGGCGATGCCGTCGAAGGCTTCGTCCCGCGCGCCGGGGTCGATGCCGAGGGGATCCTTCATGCTGCGCTCGAGCTCATCGAGACGCCGAAAGATTTCGCTGCGGTCGAGGCGATGCGCGGCAAGGTCTTCCACGACCTGGTTGAACCGACGAACGCCCGCCGCCGCGCTCGGGTCGGTCGTCGCCAGGGACAGGTCGCTGCCCATTTTCCGAAACAGCTCGGCGTCGTCGGGGGCTACGACCAGCGCGTCGACGTGGGGCGGCGCGGGGGGAATGACGCGGCGCACCGGCACTTCGAGGAGCGCGACGCCCAGGGCGCCTACCAGAAGGAGCGCGAGGGCGACGAAATCGCGCGGGAGTCGGAGCGGCGCGGCCCGGGCGGGAGACACATCGGTCGCGACGGCGAGCGCGTCGTCGATGGCCGCCTGCATGAGCGGCGTGAGCTCGGCTGCCGGACGATCGGCGAAAGCCAGCGCATTCGTGATGCGGTCGTGGAGGTCGTGAGCGCGGTCGAGCGCGAGGGCGCCCGCGAACGGCGGCGCTCGTTTGAACGCGGCCGCAGCTATTCCGCCGATGAACAGCGCCCCCGGGATGACGAAACCCCATCCGAGCGCGTGCACGGTGCCCGCCGCCGGATGCAACACCTTGACGAAGGTGAGCGCCGCGATGCCGTAGCCAACTGGGAAGAGCCCCCAGGTGCACACTCGCTCGGCGACCGCGTTCAGTCGGACCCGGGTCGCGGTCCGGCGGGCCTTTCGGCGGAGCGGCAGCGTGTCGCGCGTTCGATCGGGCAAGGGATGTCTCGGGAGCTAGGGGTCAACGTTCGAACCGGAGCTCGCCTTCCGCTTGGATGGTAGCGCTCAAAGTCGAGCACGACGAATTCCTAAGCGGGGTGCGAAGGGGCCCGTCCGTGCTTGACCCCTCTCCCCGGGTGTTTCCTAATGGAACGGCCTGAGGAAGAACCCATGACAGAGCTCGAAGAAAAGGTCGTCATTCTCGTTGCGGACGACGAGCCGAGCACGCTGGCGCTCGTTTCGTCCCACGTCCGGTCGCTCGGTTACAAGGTGCTCGAAGCGTCCGACGGCGATCAAGCGTGGCAACTCGCGCACGAGAATCTGCCCGATCTCGTCGTGCTCGACGTGATGATGCCCGGCATGAGCGGCTGGGAAGTGTGCCGCAAGATCCGCGAAGCGGTGTCGCTCGCGCACACCGGCGTGATCATGCTCACGGGCATCGGCGAGAACTTGAACGAGATGACGTCGCCGCTCTACGGCGCCGACCAATACATCGACAAGCCGTTCGAGTTTGCCGATCTCGACGAGAAGATCCGCTCGACGCTCGAAGAGCGAAGGAACGGCGCGATGGGGCGACCTCATCCGGAGTCCGACGTTCCGTCGAGTGAGCTCGAATCGACGGCGCACGTCTCGACCGGCAACGGGATCGTCAAGGTGCCGCGCACCCGCGCGCCGGCCAAGAAGAAAGCGCCGGCGAGCGACGTCGCGTTCGAAGTCGAAGCGGCGTCGACGAAGCCGCGCACGCCGCGCGCGAAGGCGAAGGCCGTCAAAGGCGCGAGAGCGCCGGAAGCCAAGGCCGCACGAACGCCCGCGAAGGCCGTCGTGAAGAAGGCGTCGAAGGCGAAGGCCGCGCCCGTCGCGCGGGCGAAAGCGTCGAAGAAGGTCGCGGCCAAAGCCGCACCCGTCGCGCAGGCGAAAGCGACGAAGAAGGCCGCGCCCGCGAAGGCGACGAAGAAAGCCCCCACCGCGAAGGCCGCGTCGAAGAAGGCGCCCAAAAAAGCAGCGGCGAAGAAGGCCGTTGCCGCGAAAGCGGCGCCCGCGAAAGCCGCGTCGAAAAAAGCTGTACCCGTGAAGGTCGCGTCGAAGAAGGCGCCCAAAAAAGCAGCGGCGAAGGCCGTTGCCGCGAAAGCCGCTCCGGTGAAGGCCGCGCCGAAAAAGGCGCCCGCGAAGAAAGCCGCTCCGCCCGCTCCGAAAGCGGCGAAGGCAAAGGCGAAGCCGGGAGCGAAAGAAACGCCGCCGACCGCGAAGAGCAAAGCCCCGCTGCGCGCCCGTCGTGGCGCGGCGCCGGCGACGTTGAACTGAGCACGCTCACGGCGCGCCGTCGTGGCGCGTCGTGCGTGCGACTACGGCGCGGCTGCGTCTCGGACGCGTGGCGCTTCGACGCCGCGACTAGGGCGCGGGCCGCGGCGCGCCGACGCCGCTGCGGCGCTGACTATGGGCGAAGAGCGGGAGCGGTCCGGGGTCGCCGCGGAAGCTTTTTTCCACCCAATCTTCCGGTGGGACCCGCTCGACGTGAAACGCGATCTGACGCGTGTGCGGGTGCTCGTCCATCGAGAAATAGCCTTCGTCGACGAGCGAGCAGAGCATGCCGAACGAGTGGCTCGGCGTGGAGATCGGGTGCGCGCCGGCGCTCGGAATGAACGGGTTCAAGTCGCGCGCGTAGAACGGTTCGTTGCGCCGCTTCGGGTCGCTCAGAAAATCGTCGAGGAGCGCGCGGTAGATCCCCTTGAAGTATCCCTCGGCGAACCGAACCCACTCGAGCGGCTCGGTGACCGCGAATTTTCCGTGCGGCGGCAAGACCGCGCGCACACGGTACGTCTCGAAGAACCGACGGAGCACGCGGATCGTCTGCACGTAGCGCTCGTACGCCATCGAGTAGTTCTGGCCGGCGACGGTGAAGATCGGAATGACGTAGCCGTGCGTCTCCGGTTTTTCGACGAGACCCGTACAGATGATCGTGTCACCGGGAACCGCGACGCCGAGCTCTTCGTCGTAATAAAGGACGCAATCGTTGGAGTGGCCCGGCGTGAAGAGGGCCATGATTCCATCGGGAATTTGGGCCTGATCGATGAACCGGAGCGCCGTTTTCGGCGTGCGCGCGAAATAGCCCGCGAACCGTTTTCGGAGCTGATGGTCGACCATCTCCGCGCTCGAGAGCGCGTCGAACGACAAGAGCCCCCAGTGCGCGCGTGTGAGAAAGAGCTCGTACGTCTCGTTCAAAAACGCCGCTTCGGGCTGGGTGAGGAATCGGTAGCTCGCCGAGTGGAGAAATATCGGCGCGCGTTCGCCCTCGGGGTAGCCGCGCGCGGCGATGATGCCGGCGCTCCCGGCGTGATCGCCGTGGCAA
>DATBBD010000792.1:0-6951 GCA_036271175.1 Polyangiaceae bacterium
TTCGAGGCCGGCGACGCGATGCTCTTCGATCACTTTTGCCTGCATCGCACCGCCCGAAGGCCCGACATGCCGCATCCGCGCTACGCGATCGAAAGCTGGTTCTTCGCGCCGTCCGCGTTTCCCGCTGGGTACACGGGATTGTCGGTGTAGCGCCCGCAGCGCATGCCGCGGGCGCTTTCTCTCAAGAGCGCGATCAGGGGTGCGGAAAGCCGGGGAACGTCGGCAGACCCGCGTCGCCGAAGCCGTTCATGCCCTTCAAGATGCACTGTTCGGACTGGTGGATGCAGTCGAGCGGCTGCCCGCCACCTTGAACGCACGTCGCGAGTGCTTCGAGGCACGGCGGAGGGCTCGGCGGCTTCGGCGGCGTCGGGAACCCCGACGGCAGCGGGGGGAATCCGGAGGGAAGCCCAGGCGGCAGATGCGGCGGCTTCGTTCCCGGGAAGCCCCCGTCGGGGATCGGGAAGTGAGGCGGCTTGAATCCGCCGTCGGGGATCGGGAAGTGAGGCGGCTTGAATCCGCCGCCGTCGGGGATCGTCGGCGTCGGGAGATTCTGCGCGATGCACTCGTGCAGCTCGTCGCCGCATGCCTTCGGTCCGCCGTCGTGCGGGCTACGCGCGCACTCGCGAGCCGTCGAGAGACATCCTTGGATCGCCTTGGCGAGCGCTTCTTCCGCGGTACGAGCGTCGGTCTCGCACGTCCCGAATCCGTCTTCGCATGCCTTGTTCTTCGTCTGATCGCCCCGCGCACTTTCGAGGCACGAGCCGAAGTCCTGCCCGCAGTTCTCGATCTTGCCGGAGAGCGCGTCGTAGCCTTGCGCTACATCGCTCGACGCGGATTCGCTCGGCGACGGCGACGCATTCGAGCCGCTGCAACCGAAGACGAGTCCGACGCAAAACGTGGCGGGAAAAATGACGGTCCATTTGCGCGAACGCGCATTCGATAGTGATTTCATTTACGGCTTACTCCTCAAGTAGCTGCCGATCGCACCGCTGACATGCTCCGCGACGGCGTTCGCGTCAAATCGAGCGCGAGCCGTTTTTCATGCTCGATCGCGCGACGGAGACGACTCTGCGGTCGGACGAGGCGAACTGCCCCTCGACGCTCCACACGTGTACGTTCGATGCACATGCTGAATCGGCGTCGGAGTGCAAAATTACGTGCGAATCAGGCGGAAAATGACCTCTTCGCGTTGATTTCTCGAGGCGAGCTGCCTGCTTTTTTCGACGACAAAACAGTCACGGCGCGAGTGCAGCAGTCGAATTGCCGATGCGCTCAGTCAGGCGCTCATCGAGCTCAATCTCGGATCTCGCCGTGATCGACTCGACTCGCCGTTGCTCGCGACCATCCTTGTCGTGATTGCGCGTGGCAATGTGGTCATCGACGCAACGCGCATGCGACAAACCCGTGAGCGACGAAATTCGCGCGTCCCGTGACGCCGTCAACGCTGCGAAGCGCGTCCCCCAACGCCGTCAACGCTGCGAAGCGCGTCCCCCAACGCCGATGCAACGCTTCCACGTCGCCGCGCTTCTGGACTCGGCGTGCTCGTCGACCGATCGTCCGAGCGAAGCGACGGCGGTGTCCGCTTACTCCGCCGTGATTCCGCCGAAGCCGGCAACGGCGAGGACGATGATGCCGCCCGCGCCGATCTTGCCGCCCACGCCATGGAAGCCGCCCGCTGCCGTCACTCCGCCCGCCGCCGTCACTCCGCCGGTGCTCGTCGTGCCGCCGGCGCTCGTCGTGCCGCCGGTGCTCGTCGTGCCGCCCGTGCTCATCGCCCCACCGCTGCTCGTCGCCCCACCGCTGCTCGTCGCGCCGCCGCTGCTCGTCGCGCCGCCGCTGCTCGTCGCGCCGCCGCTGCTCATCGCGCCGCCGCTGCTCATCGCGCCGCCGCTGCTCGTCGCGCCGCCGCTGCTCGTCGCGCCGCCGTTGCCGAAGCCGCCGATCGCGAGAACGATCACGCCGCCGATCCCGCCGATTCCGCCGTTCGAGAACCCGCCGGCGGACGCGCCGCCGTTGGCAGCACCGCCGGCCGCCGCACCTCCGTTTGCGGCGCCGCCGTTGGACGCTCCGCCGTTGGCAGCGCCGCCGCTCGAGACGCCGCCGGAGCCCAGTGAGCCGCCCGTTGCCGAGGCGTCCGGGCCGTCCGTGACCGTGCTGAACGACGAGCCACCGCACGCCGGTATGGCGCTCGCGGTGGCGGTAGCGGTGGCGAAAACCAGCGACGGGACGAAGCGAGGCGTCTTGCGTTTCACGATAAGCGTCCTTTCAAGGAAGCGTTACGCGATTCGCTCGGAAGGACAACTCCCCGCCTCTCGAGAAGCGCCACGCACACGGTGCGACGGAGTCGCACCTCACGTTGCATGTGGCGCTCGAGAGCGAGAAAAGGGGCGTAGTAGGGAGATGAGGCAGCTACTACGCAACTTGTCGCTGTTGCTGCGTGTCGAAGCGGGGGAACATCGCGCGGAGCCGCGCGGCTTCGCCCTCGAGGCGGACGCGTTCTGCCGCGCGCAGGATCGAGTCGAACCGGACCGCCTTGTGTCGCTCGCGTCGAAGGAGCGCGCGGATCGATTCGTCGCGGCAAGCGTGCCCGCAGTACGACGACTCGTGGAGCGACCCCGAGCCTTCCAGCTTGCGATTGCACCACACGCAACGAGAAGCCCTCTGTTGACCCTTCGGCCCGGCAAACCGGAGGTCCGAGTGGAGCGTCGGGGTTGATTGCTGTGCGGTCATGATAGCGAGCAATTCCACGAACCGTGCCGGCCGGCGGGGTTCCGTGTGCTCTGTTCTTCTCTTCCTTCGCTCCCGCGCGCCGAGCGGGAGCGTCCTACTTCAAGTAGCGGGAATTTCTCCTTTTATCGATGTGGTTTTTGTCACGACTTCCCCGCGGTTCGCGCGCGAAAGGAAGTGCGAAAACCACCTTCACCGACATGCGGGGTCCCGTAGCTTGCGCAGTGCTCGTACAGGAGTTGCGCAAGTTCCGTTCGCTCGCCCGTACAGTTGGTGCCCGTGGCAGGCCACTCGGGGACGGTGGGCTCCGGCGGACACCGCGCGTCGTGGCAGAAGCGCTCGGTGCGACGATGCGGATTCAGCCAGCCATGGCGGCGCGCAACCGGGCGTTCGACGACAGCAACGTGATGACGAGCATCAATAGAGCGGCGCTGAACGCGTACGGGTACTCCGGCCGGATCTGATAGAGCCCGGTTCCGACGACAGGGCCGAGCAATCGACCGAGCGCTTGCGCGGAGCTGTTGAGGCCGGCGACGGCGCCCTGTTCGTCGTCGGAAACGCCGAGCGAGATGGCCGCGGTGACGCCGGGCATGGCGAGCCCCTGGCCAAACCCTTGGAGCGCGAGCGCGAGGGTGAGCCCGAGCCGTTGGCGCACGACGATGAGTGCAAGGAAGCCGACGAGCGCACACGGAAGGCCGGTCGCGAGCAGTCGAAGCGGCGTCCAGCGAAAGCGGCGCACCAGCACGCCTTGCGCGAGGACGGCCACGACGCCGTAACAGACCAGCGCGATGCCGACCGCCATCGCGGTGCCCTTCGGCGTCAGGTGCAATCGATCCTGAAAGCAGAAGGCAATCGTCTGCTCCATCGCGACGGACGCGAGGCTGATCGCGAGTCCGACGCCGAGAAGCGGCCAAACCTTGGCGGCGACCGGTCGAAGCGATGACGGTGGCTTTCGCGCGATGTGGCGCGCCGGCTCCTTCAGTCGCGCGGCGATGAAACCGGCGTTCACGAAGGCGAGCCCCGCGGAGAAATACACCGGTGCGAGGAGGCTCACCTTCGAAAGGCCCGCGCCGATCGCGGGGCCGAAGATGAGACCGAGCCCGAACGCGGCGCCAATGACGGCCATGCCGGCCGTGCGATCGTCCTTGCCGGTGACGTCGGCGACGTACGCCTGAGCAGTCGGCAAGGTCGCCGACGAGAACGTGCCGCCGATCGCGCGGCAACCGAGGAGGAGCACGAAGGTCGCGATCGGCGGAAAGGCTCGACGTAGCCCGGCCTCGGCGACGATGGCGAAGAGCACGAAGCTGACGGCGAAACCGAGGACACCGATCAACAAGACCGGCTTCCGTCCCACTCGCTCGCTCCGCCGGCCCCAGATCGGGCTGACCACGAGCTGCATCAACGCATACGCCGTCGATAGCGCCCCGACTTCAATCTCCGAAAAACCGAGCTCGCGCCCTAAAGGCGCGAGGATTGGAAACAGGACCGAAAGTCCGAGGATGCTCGTGAAGAGCGCAACGAAAAGAATGGGCACGAGGCGGCGGCAGTATAGGCGTCGCCGACGCGAGAGCTAGGTGAAAGCAGCCGCGATCTCAGCCCATCGTGTGAATCTTCTCCGGCGCGATCTTGAAGATGCAGCGCACTTCCGTCGGCGTCCGGAAAGGGTACGAGTCCTTGTCCATGTACTTCTTCGCCATCTTGTCGATGTGCGCGTCGGCTCCCTCTTCCGTTACGCCCACGACCTTCCCTTGAATGCTCAGGTACCGGTACGGGTTTTCCGGATCGAGGATCGAGAGGCCTACCTTGTTTCTGACGCGAAGGTTCTTGTCCTTCAAGCGTCCCTTCGCGGTGTTGACGAGGACGTGCTCGCCGTCGAAGTCGATCCACACCGGTGTCACTTGCGGCGTGCCGTCGCTCATCAGCGTCGCGAGGTTCGCGAAGGCTTTTTTCGTCGTCAGTAGGTCGCGATAATTCTCGGGAATGGTCGACATGGGGAGTCCTCCAAGGGGACCTGAGCATCCGACTCGAACCAGACAGCGTCAAGCTCGCGCTTGCGATTGTCCGCGAGACGTGAGGAGAAGAGGAGCCTTCGCCGAGACTTTTCTTCCCACGCGACGTCGATGCGCCCGAGACTCGGCGGAATGAAACGTCGGATCGTCACGCGTAGGCCCGATCGGGCCGACTACGCGATCAGCGTCGTCGGCGAAACGAGGCGACCGCTCCGCGACTTTTATCACGCGCTCATGAGGCTTTCGTGGACCACGACGCTGCTCATGATCGGCGCGGCCTATCTTCTGGTGAACGCGGTCTTCGCCGTGGGCTTCGTCGCGACCGGCGGTCTCGCGAACGTGCGACCTGGATCGTTCGTCGAGGCGTTCTTCTTCAGCGTCCAAACCTTGGGCACCATCGGCTACGGCTCGATCTACCCGGTTTCTACCGCGGCCAACCTCCTCGTCGTCGTCGAGTCGCTCTTCGGGTTGATCCTCACGGCCCTCGCGACGGGGCTCGTCTTCGCGAAATTCTCGCGGCCGACCGCGCGCGTCGTGTTCACCCGCTACGCGGTCATCTTCCCGATGAACGGCGTTCCGACGATGATGCTCCGGATCAGCAACCAGCGGGGCAACCAGATCGTGGGCGCGCAGATCCGCGTCGTCCTCTCACGGACCGAGCGGCTCGACGATGGTTCCGTATTTTATCGAAATCTGGATTTGAAGCTCTCGCGGGAGTACGCGCTGTCGCTCTCGCGCTCGTGGACGGTCTTGCACGCGATCGACGAGAAGAGCCCGCTCTTCGGGCGCACGCCGGACTCGACGGTGGCCGAGGAAATCGAGCTCCAGGTTTCGGTCCTCGGTCTCGACGACACGTTCATGCAGACCGTCCACGCGAGCCACCACTACTTCACTTACGAGATCCTCTGGGGTGCTAAGCACGCCGACATCCTCACCGAAACGGACGACGGAAACTTCCTCCTCGACATGCGCAACTTCGACGTCGCACAACCGACGAAAGCCACCGATGCCTTCCCATACACGTGGTCGGGTGTCGCACCTCGGTCCGTTCCAGCTGGAAAATAGGTCGGTTCGACCCTTTCCGCCTCAAGCTTCGCGCGGAGATGCCGCTCCGACAAACCGAGAGCACTGCCGCGAGGAGCCATGTTTTTCCGATCCGCTGTAAAAAACACCTCCGAAGAAACCGCAACGCCGAGCGCACGCTCCACGAAGGTCACGGCCGAGGGCGAGCTCGACGCGGCCGTCGAAGCGTTCGCCGGCGTGCTGCGCACCATCGGACGGTTTCCGCTCGCCCTTCAGGACGTCGATCCCGAACAGGTCGCCGATTTTTGTGAACGCTGGGCGTCGCACTTGCTCTTGCGCAAGCCCGCGCCGGAGATGGAAGTAGACGCGCCCAACGACGGCAAAGGTCCGCGTTCGATGCGTCAGGACGGCGGCGAGGTACGTCGCGAGTGGAGCGCCGCGCTCAAGTACGTCGTCGGCTTGCGACGGAACGAGCACACCCAGGTCACTCGCGCGCTCGCCGACCTCCGGCAGACGATCTGGGCGTTCGTCCGCAGCCTGAACCAGGCGCTGGTCTCCGACGGCGACGCCGACGGCTCGGTGAAAGAACAACTCGTTCGACTCCAGACCGCGGCACGCCAGAGCTCGCCCGAAGATCTGCGCCGCGAGGCCTTCGCCGTCGCCGAGACGGTGACCGGGCTCGTCGAACAACGGAAGAAGCGGCAGCTCGCGCAGACGACGGATCTCGGTGCTCGCGTCGTGGCGCTCGGCGCGGCCCTCGAAGAAGCGCGTCGCGAAGGCACGCTCGACCCGCTCACGCGGCTCAGCAATCGCCGGGCGTTCGACGACGCCTTGCAGCGCACCTCGGATCTCGCGGTCTTCGGACAGCGGATGTGTCTCGTCCTCGTCGACATCGATCACTTCAAGGCGATCAACGACAAGCACGGTCACCCGGGCGGTGACGAGGTCATCAAGCGCATCGCCGAATGTCTCGTGCGGACCTTCCGGCGTCGAGACGACATCGTGGCGCGCTATGGCGGCGAAGAATTCGCGATCATCCTTCCCGACACGAACCCGAAGAGCGCCGAACTTCTGACGGAGCGGTTCCTCGCGTCGGTGCGGACACTCGTCATTCCCGCGCGATCCGGCGAGATTCGTTTGACGGTTTCGGCCGGCCTCACCGAGCTCGCGAAGAACGAACCTCCGCTCGCGT
>DATBBD010000793.1:0-13441 GCA_036271175.1 Polyangiaceae bacterium
GGTCGAGCGCGACCAACTGGTCGTAACCGCCGATGAATTCGTCGCCGATGAAAATCATCGGCACCGTCCGATAGTTCCCGACTCGACTCGAAACCTGGGCTCGAAGCTCAGGATCGTCGCCGATTTTCACCTCTTGATAGGTGAATCCGCGCGACGTGAGCAGTCTTTTCGCCGCCTCGCAGTAACCGCAAAACGGTGTCGTGTAGATCGTGACGAGCTGCATGGTCGCCCGTCAGTATTGTCACGATCTCGACGAACCGCTACCCCGGCGAGACGCGCCGAAATGTCACGGTAGAGCCCCGGCGTGCACCCCCGCGGATGCACGCCGTCTTCCGAATCAGCTCACGGCCCGCAGGCGTGCGTCTGCAGATTGCAGGTGGTGAAGCCCGGGAACGTGCAATCGGTGTTCGAGAGGCAACCCACGCACTGGCCGGTCTTGGCGAGGCACTGCGGCGTGAACGTGCGCACGCCGCAATCAGCCGCTACGGCGCACTGTACGCAATACCCGGTCGATGCCCCGCAAATCGGAGTCGGTGCCATGCACGGCGACATCATGGCTCCCGCGGTGCAATTGGCCGCGCAGGTTTTCGACGTCGTGTCGCACGCCTGGCCCGTGGGGCAATCGGTCGTCGCCAGACACTGCACGCAGCGATCGGTGCTCACGTCGCACACGCCCGGGGGGGTGGCTCCGCCCGGTCCCATTCCGCCCATGCAATCCGCGGTCTTCAGGCACTGCACGCAGAAGCCCGAGGTCGCGTCACAGACGCCGCCGGTCATCGTGCAGCTCGTTTCCGTGCATTTGGCCTGACACCGATGAGCGGTGGTGTTGCAGACGTCGCCGGTCATGCAATCGGCGGTGGCCAAACATTGAACGCACGCGTTCGTCGTGGTGTCGCAAACGCCCTGGCCGGTCGGGCAATCGGCGGTGGTCACGCAGCCGACGCAAGTGTTGTTCTTCGGGTTGCAGACCAGCGCCGCGCCGCCGCCGGCTCCTGCGCAATCCGCCGTCTTCAGGCACTGGACGCACAAGCCCGAGGTCGTGTCGCAGATCCCTCCCTGACCGGCGCCGCCGCCGCCACAGCTCATCGCCGTGCAGGTCGGCGCGCAGCGATGGGTCGCCGGGTTGCAACTGTCGCCGGTGCCGCAATCCGCCGAGGTCTCGCAATCGACGCACGTCTTCGACGTCGGGTCGCACACGCCGCGGTTCGTTCCGCAATCCGGCGTCGTGAGACATTGAACGCATTCACCGGTGCTCACGTCGCACACGCCGCCGCGCGCATTGCCTTTGCAACCGTCGTTCGACGTGCATCCGTTCGGAATGCGCGTGCCGCTGTCGGGGGCCGCGCCGGCTGCTCCGTCGGTCAGTGCTCCACCGGAACCCGGCGTCGTGCCGCCAGTGCCGACGGTGATCCCGCCCGTACCGGTTTCCGCGCCCGTTCCAGGAGCGCCGCCCGAGCTGCCCGGGGTTCCGCCGGTCGCCGCGCCGGTGGCGCCGCTTCCAATGGGAACGCCGCTATCGCCGGAGCCGCCACCGGTTCCCGTATGGGTCCCGCCGTTGTTGGTCGAACTGCTGCACCCTACGGAACAGCAAGCGGCGAACGCCGCGAGGAGTGACGCCTGGATAAGGACACGCACAGCATTCATAGGGAAGCCTCCGACTCGCACCTTAGTGGTGGAAGAACTACCCAAATCTTGTCGCCAAACAGAGAGCGATGTCCAGATCGCGATTCGGCATTTTTCACGTGTGATCGGCAACCAGAACAGAAGTGTTTATCGCTGCAAGAATAGAGCGTCGACTCGAGGGGTCACACAGAAGAGACACGTCGAGTCATGGCATGCCTGGGAAACAGATTGACGAGTCGAGTTGCTCCGAGCCGTGTCTCGCCAGCGAACACCCGCTTTTCTGGCTTATTTTCGCTCTTCAGTGAGTTCAATCCTGAACGAGCTCGATGATCACGCCGTCGGGGTCACCAAGAACCGCGCCGAGCTTGCCGCCGTAAGCTGGCATGGCAGCAGCTTTCTGAGTGACGGTTCCGCCGGCGCTCGTGATTTGACTCACGAAGGCATTCACGTCGGGCACGTAGGAGACGTGTTTGACCGGGTTGTTCAGGTAGTTGTGCATGCTCGTGTCGTAGTGTTGCAAGACGAGCCCCGCGCCACCGCCGTGCGGATACTCCATGGTCTGCTCGACCAGATCAGACGATGAATAAGGCACGGTTTGCTTCATGCCGAAGGCGTCCGCGTAGAACTTCTCCGAGGCCATCAGATCGCTGACGCCGAAGCCGAGCGCGATGAAGAACGGTTCGGTCGGGCTTTCGCCGCCGTCGGCGAGGCCGTGCAGAATTTCGACCGTGTATCCGTCCGGGCCGGTGATCTGCGACACGAGGATCGTCGAGACGTCAATCGGCGGCAGGATGCCCGTGTATCCCGCGTCGACCGCGCCTTGATACGTCAACTGCACATCCGGCGCTTCGAAGACGAGCTTCGCGGGGATGTTCGTCGTGCTGCGTCCGTCGTTGAACTTCATCAATACGACGCGCGAACCGCGATTCGCCTCTTTCGCGAAAAAGGTTCGCTCGACGCGGTCGTCTCGGGTGACGTCGCCTCCCTCCTGCGTCATTCCCATCACGGTGGTGAGGAATTTGCTGGCACCCTCCAGGTCGGTGACGCCGATGCCGCCGGCGTAGACGAAGGGATAGGGATTCGCTCCGTGGGCGTCCCCCGTTTCTCCGCCATTACCGCCCGTCGATGCGGCGCCGCCGGTCGCCCCCGACGACGACCCCGGGCTCGAGTTGCTGGTACAACCGGCGTTCGTCGAAGACAGCGCGACTAGCGCCGTGGCAAATAGGGTGGTCGTTCTCATCGTCGTCGTCCCTCGTTCGTCGGAGCGAATGCCGACGCGGCGCGACTCTGCCACACACTGCGAACATTTCGGAGCGTCAAACGGAGCCTCTTTCGTGTTCGCGCTAGCCAACCTGGTCACCGAGACTCGGCGCGATCGGCCTGCGCGGCCATTGCGGTCTCGCGGAGCCGTTCGCCACTCGGCGACCGAAATGGTGCCGTCGCGCGCCGCCGTTCGGGAATCGGACGAGCGTCGGGATACTTTTCGGTGCACCGTGACCAAACATCGTTCGACCGCGCGAACGGACTTCGCTCGATTCCCGGCAAATCTCGCCTCCTGCAGTTACCGGCACGCAACGTGCTCGCCCCCCTCGCCATGAAAATATTCCCCGGCGTCGACCAGGAACCCTACGAACGACATCTCGTTTTCGACAACGTCGTCGCCCCCGCCTCGAGCGACCTACGACAACGTTTCGAAGCGGTCGCACGATCCGTGCGCGACGCGCTCGCACGACGCTGGATCGACACCGAGAACGCTTACGCTCGGCAGAATCCGAAGCGCGTCTACTACCTCTCGATGGAGTTTCTCATCGGGCGCTCCCTCGCCAACAACATGACGAATCTTCTGCTCGACCCTCTCGTGACATCGAAGGTCGACGCCGAAGATCTCGACTGGCTCCGGCTCCTCGATCAGGAACCCGACGCCGGGCTCGGCAACGGCGGGCTCGGTCGGCTAGCGGCTTGCTTCCTCGATTCGATGGCGACCCTCGCGCTCCCGGCGATCGGATACGGGCTCCGCTACGAGTACGGCATGTTCAAGCAGACCATCGTCGACGGGTGGCAGAAGGAGCGGCCCGACAATTGGCTGCTGCATCAAGACCCCTGGGAAGTCCCGCGCCCTCACGAACGTGTCGAGGTCGAGCTGAACGCTTCCTTCGAGATCTGCGGCGGTGCGCTCCGCCCGATGCTGGGGCGCTCGTCACGATTGATTGGGGTTCCCTTCGATCGCCCTGTCGTCGGATTTGGCGGGAAGACCGTCAATACGCTCCGACTGTGGTCGGCACGTGCCCCCGACTTCTTCGACTTTCAGCGCTTCAGTCGCGGCGATTTCGTCGGCGCGGTGGCCGACTCCCTCGAAGCCGAATCCTTGACGCGAGTCCTCTACCCCGATGACTCCACGAGCGCCGGCCAGGGTCTCCGGTTCGTGCAGGAGTATTTCCTCGTCGCGTGTTCGCTCGCCGATCTGATCCGGCGTTTTCGACGGAGCCACTCCGATTGGGCCGCTCTCCCCGATCAGGCCGCCATTCAGCTCAATGACACGCATCCCTCGATGGCGGTCGCGGAGTTGATGCGGATCTTGCTCGACGACGCGCATCTCGGCTGGGACGAAGCGTGGGATCTCACGCGGAGGACGCTCGGGTTCACGAATCACACTCTGTTGCCGGAGGCCTTGGAGAAATGGCCCGTGGCGTGGTTCGAGGCGCTCTTGCCGCGGCAGCTCGAAATCATTTACGAGATCAACCGGCGTCTCCTCGATTCGGTTCGCGCGACGTTCCCCGGCGACACCGGTCGCGCCGAACGCGTGAGCTTGGTCGAAGAGGGCCCCGTCAAGCACGTGCGCATGGCGAACCTGGCCGTCGTGGGGTCGCACAGCACGAACGGCGTCTCCGAGATTCACACCCGGTTACTCCAAACGACCACGGTAAAAGACCTCGCTGCGATATTCCCGGAGCGGTTCAGTAACAAGACCAACGGCGTCACGCCCCGGCGATGGATGCTCCTTTCGAACCGTCCGCTCGCGCGGACCATTACCCTTGCCATCGGAGACGGCTGGGTGACGGACCTTCGTCGAATCCAAAAACTGAAGACGCTCGTCGACGACCGGACCCTACGGGACTCGTTCAAGAAGGCGAAGCGCGAGGCCAAGCTCGCGTTCGTCGACTGGTTGAAGTCCACGAGCGGCGTGAGCGTGGATCCCGACACGATCTTCGACTGTCACATCAAGCGCATCCACGAGTACAAGCGACAGCTCCTCAACGGCCTGCGCATCGTGATCCTCTACAACCGCCTTCGAGCGAACCCGAAGCTCGACCTGGCGCCGCGAACGTTCTTTTTCGGCGGCAAGGCCGCCCCGGCGTACTTTCTCGCCAAACTCATCATCAAGTTCATCGAAAACGTGGCCGGAACCATCGATGGTGATCCGATCGCGAGAGGTCGGCTCAAAGTCTTGTTCCTGCCCGAGTACGACGTTTCGTTGGCGGAGCGGTTGATCCCTGCGAGCGACGTGTCCAACCAGATTTCGACCGCGGGCTACGAAGCAAGCGGCACCAGCAACATGAAATTCATGATGAACGGCGCGCTCACGATCGGGACCCGCGACGGCGCGACCATCGAGATGGCCGAAGAAGCCGGCGAGGAGAATTTCTTCCTCTTCGGACTGACGACGGAGCAGGTCACCGATAGCCGAGGGTGGTACGACCCGCACTGGCACTACGAGCACGACGCGGAAACGCGCGCCGCCCTGGACCTCGTCTTCTCGGATCATTTCAGCCGCAATGAACCGGGCGTCTTCAATCCCTTGCGCGACGCCCTGCTCACGAGCGGCGACCACTACATGCACCTCGCCGACGTGAACGCGTACCTCGCCGCGGACCAACGGCTCTGCGACACGTATGCGGACGCTGACGATTGGGTGCGCAAAGTCATTCTGAACGTCGCGAGCTCGGCGAAGTTTTCCAGCGATCGCACGATCTCCGAGTATGCGAACGAGATCTGGCACGTGAAACCGTGCCCGATTCCGTGAGAGCCGCCCTTCACGTCGATCGCGGCACGACGAGCAAGAATGGGATCGATAACGCGGTGAGGCACCATGTCCCATTCTGAGGCGTCGCGACGGTCGACGGTGACGGGTCGTGTTATGTGTTCTTCCCTCCCGTGAGTTCGACGAAACGCACCGCTGCCGCAGCTCTCGGCGCCGTCGGCGTCGTGTTCGGCGATATCGGCACGAGCCCGCTCTACACGCTTCAAGTCGCCGCCGAGCAAGCGAACGCCGTGCCGTCGCGGGCCGACGTGTTCGGCGTCGTTTCGCTCATCCTCTGGGCGCTGATCCTCGCGGTATCGGTGAAGTACGTCACCTTCGTGATGCGCGCGGACAATCGCGGCGAAGGCGGCATCCTGGCCTTGCTCGCGCTCTTGCCGGTCCCCGAACGCGAGGGCCGCGGGCCGATGCTCTTCGCGCTGTTGGGCATCGCCGGGGCCGCGCTCTTGTTCGGCGACGGCATGATCACGCCCGCGATTTCGGTGTTGAGCGCGCTCGAAGGGCTCGAGCGTGCCGCGCCGGGGCTCGAGCGCTACGTGGTGCCGCTCACGGGCGCCGTACTCGTCGGACTCTTCGCGTTGCAGCCGCGCGGAACCGGAAAAGTCGGCAAGATGTTCGGCCCGATCATGGTGACCTGGTTCGTCGCGATCGGCGCGCTCGGGCTGAAAGAGCTGATAAAAAATCCGGTGATGCTCGGCGCGATCTCGCCGTCGTTCGCGGCTGCGTATTTCACGCGTCACGGGTTCGGCGGATTGCGCATCCTCGGCGTGGTCGTGCTCGCGATCACCGGCGGTGAGGCGCTTTATGCCGACATGGGGTACTTCGGGGTGCGCCCGATTCGGCTCTCGTGGTTCGCGTTGGTGCTCCCCGCTCTCGCGCTCTCGTACATGGGACAAGGCGCGCTCGTCTTGCGCGACCCGAGCGCGGCCCGAAATCCATTCTTCGCGATGGTTCCGAGCGGAGCGCCCGCCTACGCGCTCGTCGTGCTCGCGGCGCTCGCCACGGCGATCGCCTCGCAGGCGCTCATCAGCGGCGTCTTTTCGCTCACGCACCAAGCCATCGGGCTCGGCTATTTCCCGCGATTGACGCTGGTTCATACCTCGCACGAAGCGGAAGGCCACATCTACGTTCCGCTCATGAACTGGGGACTCATGACGGCTTGTATCGCGCTCGTCGTCCACTTCAAGCACTCGGCGCGGCTGGCTTCCGCGTACGGCATCGCCGTGAGCGGCACGATGGCAATCACGTCGATCGTCTTCTTCGAAGTGACCCGAAAGACCTGGAAATGGAGCGCGTCGCGCTCGGTGCCGCTGCTCCTTTTGTTCCTCTCCTTCGATTTACCGTTCTTCGGCGCCAACTCGCTGAAGTTCTTCGACGGCGGTTACATCCCGATCTTCGTCGGCGCGCTGTTCTTCATCGTCATGGTCGACTGGCACAAGGGCCGGCGCGCGCTCCGTCGTCGCCTCGAGAAAGACTCCGGCACGCTCGCCGAATTCTTCGACGCGCTCCCGAGTCGGAACGTCATCCGAATTCCCGGCACCGCCATCTACCCCACCTCGACCAACGGCGTGCCACGCCCGTTGAGCCTCCACGCCACTCACCTTCGCTCCATCATGGAGCACGTCGTGATCGTCAACGTGATCGGCACGCACGAGCCGCGCGTCGACGAAGCGCACCGTCACGAATACGAGTCTTTCCCCGACGGCTTCGCTCGAATCAAGCTCCGCTTTGGCTACATGGAGTTCAACGACGTCCCGAAGGCTCTCGCCACGGCGCTCGAAGGCGCAAAAAGCCAGGCGAATCTCGATGAGGCGACCTACTTCGTCGGACGCGAGACCATCGTGGCGAGCGGCCACGGCGAAATGGGCCTGCTCCCCGAGCGTCTCTTCGCGCTTCTCGAACGGAACACGAAGAGCACCGTCGACAAGCTCGGCCTGCCCCCCGATCGCGTCATCGAAATCGGCGTCAGATTGGATCTTTGATTTCCGCCAGCAGGGCTCAGTCGCCGCCGAACGACACGCAGCGGCCGTTCAAGCAGACCAGATCCGCGGCGCATTCGACGTTCAGCACGCATTCGTCGATCGGGCGGCGATCCGGAAAGCAGAGCCCACTCGTGCAGCGGTCCTGAAGATTCTCGCAGTCGTCGTCGACTGCGCAGGGGTCGTGGCACGTTCCGTTCACGCAGGTTTGCTTTGTCGTACAGATGGCCGACTCGTCACAACGCACCGCGGGATTCGGATCGGGCATGCAGAGCCGCCGACCCGTTTCTACGGAACAGCGATCGCCGGTTCCGCAGTCGCTATCGCTCTCACACGCGACGTAACAAATCCCCGCGTCGCACTCGCCCGCGCCGCATTGCGTGTCGCGCACACACGAGAAGTCGAGCCGCGGAATGCGACCCGCACCGCCAGTTCCGTTCGCGCCGCCGCTTCCATTCGCGCCGCTCGTGCCGCCGCCCGTGGTGCCCGCGTGACCGCCCGCGCCAGTGGTGCCGCCTTCCGCCGAGTTGCCTCCGCTGGAATTCGCTCCCGAACCGCCGCCGACTTCGCCGCCTCCGCCCTTGCCGCCGCTCGCTCCGGAATCGCCGCTGCTCGCGCCGCCGTCCACGCTCGAGGCTCCGCCGGAACTTCGCGGCGCCGATCCATCCAACGAGCTCGCGCCACCCGAACTCGCGCCGCCCGATCCATGCGACGCGCCACCGCTCCCGTGTGGCGCACCGCCGGAGCCGTTCGCCGCGCCGCCCGAGGCGCCGATGCTCACGCACTGACCCACCGAACAATATTGACCGCGCTCGCAGTCGCTGTTCCGCGCGCACGTGGGCGCGGTCGTCGTACCGCCGCCGCAATCGCCGCCCCAACACGACGCATGGTCGTCGTGACACACCCCGCCTGCCGGGGAGCAATCACTGTAGTAACCCCAGAACGGATCGTACCGTTCGACGCAATTATACCCGCGATTGCTGCGACAATCGTCGCAGCTCAGCAGGGCGATCGCAGCGACGCCCGTCACTAAGTAACGCCACATGCTCCCTCCGAAGATTGGCAAGCAACGCGCTCGAGAAGCCCAAACTTCCTACCGCAGCGTTCTCGAGAGTCAACTGAGCGTTTCGAAAGTTTGCAATCGACGCATCGAAAGCAACACGCGCAAGCGCCATTGCTTCATCAACATGAAGCCCGAGCGCACTCCGGCCGACGCGACGACCATCGAAATTCATCGTCGTGAACGTCGCTTCATCACGCACACCCGCTGCGTGGCACTTCGCACGCGTGGCGACGTGCGCACCGTCATTCTTTTTTTGGGGTGACCACCGTTCCGCGGACCCTCGCCCACGCAGACGACCCAAGTCGCAACGCTCTCGCTCCGCGACTCGGACATTGCGTTCGCGCGAGTGCGACCGACGGCACGCGCGCGAACGTATTTCCCGCCGGCGCCAAGCGACGTGGCTCGTCGGAAGAAGCGCTCGATGAGCGCCGGTATTGAAACACTCCGTGCTTCACGAGAGACCAACGCCACGCACACACGATGTACCGATGCGCGGTCCGCCCCGGGGTGCCGCCTCGACAGCGCGTTTTCGACGCCCGACTACGGATCGAAACGGTGCGGGGGCACGACGCCCATCGTGAGCGCGCGCGGCGGGCGAGTGTCGGTCACGGTGAGCTCATAGTCGCAACGGCACGGAGTTTCGGCTGCGGCCGTCGTTTGCGCCTGGCTCGCCGTGCTCACGGGCGTGCTGGATGGGGCGAGAGCGAGACCAGCGGCGTGGATGAGGACAGAAGCGATGAGCCCGATCTTCATGACGTCTTGCTCCTGGCGTGGCCGGCCGCCGCATGGCGAACCCGAAAACTAACGGTGACGAACAGGTGTCATTATGTGGCGATTCGGTGACGGGCGCAAATAGCTACACCGGCGCACCCCTCGCGTAATCGCTCGTAAACCTGCAGATTAATTAATGAACTGCGATTATACGGTACGCATGAGCCGGGTTAGTCGCTCGCCGGTGAACGAGCGCTTTCCGAGACGAAGGCCGACTTCGCCGCCTTCGTCGAGCACCCGACGGAGCTCGGTCGAGAGGACGCGAAGGCGGTCGTAGGTCGGCGCATCGAACGAGTGCCGGCGCTCTGCAACCGAACCAAGCGCTCGCACGGGGAAACGATCGACGTCGACGACCGCGTCGAGCTCGACGCGATCGACGATCTCGCCCTTCGCGATCACGAGGCCACGCGCGCGTTCCCTATCGCTCTCGCGGAAGGCGACCGTCGCGCCGGCGAGCAAACACAAAAATCGCGCGCGACGAAGCAACAGCGCGGACTGCACCAGGCTCCGTTCCAAACGACGGAGAACGCGCGCGAGATCCCAGACGTCGGGCCCCGCGTCCTCGGTCGTCGACTCCGCTTCGGTGTAACGCCGCTCGAGCCAGAGCGCGAGCGACGCCTGGAGCACGCTCCGTCGAGCGAGCGGCGCCGAGGAACGACGTCGAGCCGCGTCTTCTTCACTCCGACCGAGATGCTTCGTCGCGAACACCGACCATCCTTCGGCGAACAGCGTCGCCTCCGGCGCGAACGCCGCCGGAACGCCGAGCGCGCGGGCTCGGTGTTCGGGAGTCGCTTCGGCTCCTTCTGCCAGTGCGATCAGCGTCGGCAACGACCAGAGCGCGCGCTCCGACGGAAGCGGGCCGAGCGAATGGGCGTCATCGGAGGTCGAGACGGCGTTACGGAAATCGCGCGACGAAAACCAGACGCTCCGGTCGTGAGCGCGCAGTTGAACGTTGTACGGCGGATCGATGCGCTTGATTTCGTCGGTCTCGAGGAGCGCCGCCTCGAGCACGCTCGGCGTTTCGGTGTGCACGATGTCGGAGACTTGCGTGAGGAGCTCGAGCCCGCGCTCGGTCGTCGGCCCGCTGCTCTTGAAATGACTCGCCACTCGTCGCTTCAAGCTCGTCGCTTTGCCGACGTACAAGACATCGCCGTTCTTGCGCAGAAAGCGGTAGACGCCGGGTCGGTCCGGGAGCGCGCGCCGACGCTCGGCGGCGAGCGGATAGACGCGACGAGCGCGCGACGGTTTGGGCGGCGCTTCGTCGAGCCACGCCTTGAGCGCACTCCACGTGGACACCCCCGCGCCCTCGAGCAGCGGCACGACGGCTTGCCAGATGAACGCCGTCGCTTCGACGTGTCCGGCCGAGCGGCGCATGAGCTCCGGTGCATGGCCGAGAAATCCCGACAGGGCGCGGATATTGCGCCGAGGCAAGTCCGGAAAAAGTCGCGACGCGACCGCGTGCAGACAGACGACGTCGAACGGAAAATCGCCGCCGTCGCCGAGCCGCTCGTGGAGGTCGCGCAAAAACGGCAGCTCGAAGCGAGCGTAATGAATCACCGTAGGAACACCCCGCGTCGTCGCGGGCTCGACGAGTCGCGCGGCCGTGTCGCGGAGCGCGATCCATGCGCTCGCTTCGTCGACGGCCTCGTCGACGCACGACGGAGTCCAACCGGTGAGCTCGCGCACCGCTCGCCCGATGGACCGCTCCGTGCGCGGCACGATCCACGAGCTGTGCACCGCCCCGACCAGACCCACCTCGCCGCACACCGCCCAGCCGAGCTCGAGCAGATCGCCGTACGCGGGCGACGCACCGGAAGCCTGGCAATCGAGGGTCAGCGCGTGGATCGAACGGAGCGAGTCGCCAGTGAACGGCGGAACCATAGCAATCCATGGCTCGAGCGCCGCACCCGCCGGACGTTTAGCCGCCGTCGTAGATCGTCAGGTTGACGACGCCGGCGCCGATGCCGGGATCGGAGCTGAGCCAGGTGTTCGCGTTGAGCCACGCGTAGGGGCCGTCGATGCGGGTCTCGAACACCGGGACGAGTCCGCCGAGCGGGCCGCAGTTCCGGACGATGATGAGCTCGCCGTCGTTCGTGTGGAGCGTGTAGCGCGCGTCGAGATCGAACGTCGCGCCGATGAGCTGGTAGTCCGCGCCGCCGGAGAGCACCGAGCCCGCGACGCGACCCGTCGTGGTGCCTCCAGTGATCGGAATGATGTTGCGCGTGCCGCGTTTGCTCGCGCCGACCGCGACGGATCCCGCGGCGATTCCCACCGACTCCGTATAGACCACGGCGCCCTGGGTCCCGGCCGCGACTTTGCAATCATACGATTGGTCGGAGACGCCCACGGGATCGTGAACGGTGACCGACGCCGTGGGCGGCGTGACGGAAGTGACGTCGTACACGGAGAACGTGAGCGTCTTTTTGACGGGATCGAAAGCGCGGAGCCCGACGTATTTTCCGGTGTTCAAGAACGCGTACGCGCTCGCCGTCGGGGCTTCGAAATCCGGCACGATCCGGACCTCGCTCGCGCCGTCGGGGGCGGTGCCACAGGTCCGGAGATAGATGGGCACGCCGTCCGTGGTCTGCAGAATGTTCAGCTCTTCGATTTCGAGGGCGCCGTTCGACAGCGCGAGCTGATAGTCGAGACCGCGGCTCATCAAGGTGGCATTGATGTTCGAGCCGGTGACGGTCCCGCCGTTGATCTCGGTCAGCGTCCGATGACCGTACTGCGTCGTTCCGATGTCGTAGATCTGTCCCAACGTCGTCGTGGCTTGGAACACGAGCACCCCGCTGTCGGGCGGAGGGATCCCGTCGGGCATGCCGCAATCCCACGATTTGTCGGGAATGAGCGTCTCATCGTGCGTGAGCGTCGAGGGCGCCGAGCCGTCGGGTGAATCGCTGGTCGCTCCGCCGGTGCTCGACGTTCCCCCGTTGGCGCCAGCTTGTCCGCCGCTGTTCGGCGCGCCACCGCTCGTCGGCAGACTCGTCGCGCCGCCGGTTTCGGGATTGCTCGACGTTCCGCCGGTGTTCGCGCCAGCGACGCCGCCGGTCGTGTTTTCGACGCCGCCCGTCGCGCCGGGTGCCCCCATTCCCCCCTGCCCTCCGGTTGCACCACTGGCGCTGCCCGACGCGGAACCGGACTTCGTCGGCGTGACGCTGCCGCTATTGCACGCGAGCAACGCGAGCGACGTGAAGAAGAGAGCGCGCTTCACGGAAGGGTGTGTCGTTTCATCGTGGTCCACCCGAGGGTCGCGTCGCCCTCGACGTGGCCGTCGGATTTATTCGCGGTGTGCCCGCTGCACAGCGTGACCTCCACGCCGGCCTTGCAAGGCGGATACGTCTGACAATCCCAGTCGCCGTTGCCGGGCGCGGCGGCGGGAGAGCCGGTGCAGCCGTCGAGCTGGCTCCACTTCGTGAAGGTTCCTTCCGCGCCGAGGAAGGTCACCGGCGTCAACGTGTACGACGACGGCGGTGCCGGCGGAGTTCCGCCCGCGTACGGAACGACGGGATCGTTCAAGCCTCGGAACGCGATCTCGGTGATGGGTCGCGAGGGCGAGCACGGCGCGGCTTGGGTGATCAGATCGAACGACGCGGGGGCAACGGCCGCGAAAATGTCGGCCGCCTGGCACGCGAGGATTTGCGTCATGCCGCCGCCGTTCGAATAACCGGTCGCGTACACGCGCTTCGGATCGACGCAGGCGTCTTGTTTCATTTTGGCGACGAGCGCCTTCGCGAATCCGACGTCGTCGACCGTATGATCTTCGGTGCAACACGTCGCGACGCCCTGGGGGTTCGGCATGTTCCAGGCGCTGTCGATCCCTTCCGGCCACGCGACGATGAAGCCTTCCTGATCCGACAGCTGCAGGTAGCCCGAGTTGGCTTTCTGGTTCGCCGCCGGATCGCCCGGCAAGAAATTCAGGAACGGGTGAAAGTCGAGCACGAGTGGTACCGACGTTTTGCCGGTGTA
>DATBBD010000794.1:0-16150 GCA_036271175.1 Polyangiaceae bacterium
CATCAGGCCGCTTTGGCCGAAGGCAGCTTCGAAACCAAGCGCAGCGAAACGGTGAGACCTTCGAGTTGGTAGTGCGGCCGCAGAAAGAACTTCGAGGTGTAGTAGCCAGGGTTCCCCTCCACTTCCTCCACGACCACTTCCGCGGCGGCAAGCGGCTTGCGCGCCTTGGTCTCCTCGGTCGAATGCTCGGGATTGCCGTCCACGTAGTTCAAGATCCAGTTCGACAGCCACTTTTGCATGTCCTCGCGCTCTTTGAACGAACCGATCTTGTCCCGCACGATGCATTTCAAATAATGCGCAAAGCGGCAGCAGGCGAACATGTAAGGCAAGCGCGCGGCAAGATTGGCGTTCGCAGTGGCATCCGGATCGTCGTACTCGGAAGGCTTGTTGAGCGACTGTGCGCCGATGAAGGCCGCGATGTCGCTATTCTTGCGATGGATCAGCGGCATGAAGCCGTTCTTGGCAAGCTCGGCCTCGCGCCGGTCGCTGATGGCGATTTCCGTCGGGCATTTCATATCGACGCCACCGTCATCCGAAGGGAAGGTATGCACGGGAAGTCCCTCGACCGAGCCGCCCGACTCCACCCCGCGAATACGCGAGCACCAACCGTACAGCTTGAACGCGCGATTGATGTTGACCGCCATCGCGTACGCCGAGTTCGCCCAGGTGTATTTCGCGGCGTCGGGGCCCGCGGCGTCTTCGACGAAGTCGAACTCGTCCACCGGGTTCGAGTCGGGGCCGTAAGGACGGCGACCGAGCATGCGCGGCAAGGTCACGCCGATGTAGCGCGACTCGTCCGAGTCGCGGAGCGAGCGCCACGCGGCGTACTCCGGCGTCTGGAAGATCTTCGTGAGGTCGCGAGGGTTCGCGAGCTCTTGCCACGACTCCATCTGGAACAACGTCGGCGCCGCTGCGGTGATGAACGGCGCGTGACAGGCGGCCGCGATCTTGCTCATTTCGCCGAGCACTTCGACGTCGGGCGCGCTGTGGTCGAAGTAATAGTCGCCGACGATGCAGCCATAGGGCTCGCCGCCGAGCTGCCCGTATTCCTCTTCGTAGAACTTCTTGAAGAGGGGCGACTGATCCCAGGCCGCGCCCTTGAACTTCTTCAAGGTCTTGTGAAGGTCTTTCTTCGAGATGTTCATCACGCGGATCTTCAACATCGAGTCGGTCTCGGTGTTGTTCACCAGGTGATGAAGCCCGCGCCACGCGCCTTCGAGCTTCTGATACTCGGCGTGGTGCAAGATCTCGTTGATCTGCGCGCTCAGGCGGCGGTCGATCTCGCCGACGATGGCTTGAATGGACTCGACGACGTCCGACGAAATGAGCGTCGCTTTCGTGAGTGCTTGTTCGGCCAGCGTGTGGACGGCGTTGGTGATTTCTTCGCCGGCCCGATCGGTCTGAGGTCGGAACTCCTTCCGGAGCAGCGCATCGAAGTCGCTGGTCTCGACGGCGGTGGTCTCTGCCTTTTGTTCGGCTTGCTTTTCGGTCGCCATGGTCACTCGCTCTTTTGGGGCTCACCGCCCTGCTTCGGGGTCTTGGCCAGGGTTTCGAGGAGCGAAGGGTCTTTGAGTACCTTCGCGATCAACTCTTCGGCGCCGGTCTTGCCGTCCATGTACGTGATCAAGTTCGTCAGTTGGGCGCGTGCGCGGAGCAGCTCGGCGAGGGCCGGGATCTTCTTCGCGATGGCCCCCGGCGAAAAATCCTCCATGCTGTCGAACGTCATCTCCAGGCTGAGGTTTCCCTCACCGGTGAGCGTGTTCTTCACCTGCCCGGCGAACCTCGGCTTCATCGCCTTCAGGCGATCGTCGAAATTGTCGACCGAGATCTCGAGGGCCTTCCGGTCCGCAACCTGAGGGAGCGGTTCAGCAGGGTTCCCCGACAAGTCGGCGAGCACACCCATGACGAACGGGAGCTGGACTTTCTTCTGCGCGCCGTAGAGCTCGACGTCGTATTCGATCTGCACTCGCGGCGCGCGATTTCGCCCGATAAATTTCTGACCGCTCATGATTCACCTAGCTCCCTCGATGGGTCTAATCGTCTGTTTTCCCCGCGATGAGCTGTACCTGAGTCAGCGCATCCGGCAGCATTTCTTTCAGGATTTCGATGAACGACATCGTCGCGAGCCGTTTGCAGCGTCCGAGGAGGAGCGGCAGCGGGCTCGACGGCTCATAAGTCGCATAGTACTTGCAGATCGCGTCGAGGGCTCGGAGGACATCGTCCCGTGACCGGACCTCGCCCGAGAGGGCGCGCTTCGGCCCCGGGCTCGCGGATGTGCCGTCGTCCGCCGCGACGCCGGCTGCCGTTTCGGTCGACTCCGCGGGGATTCGCGGCTCGATCTGGCCTAGGACGTCCCTCAAAAACTGTGTGAGCGGCGCCAGGTCGGGGATGGTGGCGACCGCGGCGAACGCCGATTCGACGGCCGCGAGATGCGCAATCGAGTCGCGCAGCGCTCGCGCGAGCTCCCGGACCTGATCGCCGGATTCGTTGAACGCGGCGTCGATCGTCGCGGGATCGGCCGCGGCCGATCCTGGAGAACGCTGGAGATTTCGCCACGTCAGAGCGCCATGCGATCGCGATTTGACGAGCGGAACGCCGCGTAAGAGCGAAAGTAGGCGAGGTTCATACAGCCCGGCGAGGGCTGTGACGCGCATGGTCGCGTCGCGCGGATCGTCGGGGTCGAGCTGGGGGTGAAGGGTCGTCCAATACCGGTCGATCAAGCCCCGGATGACCGCGCAACCGTCCGCAAACCCCGGAAAACCACGCCCCACCGCGAGCGCGGACGCCAGTGGCACCGCGAGTCTGAGGTCCTTGCTCCGCTGCAACAACTCGGTGGCGAGCCCCTCGACGCGCTCCCAGTTCGGCGGCTCCGCCGGAACGATGGTGCTCCCGATTTGCTGCTCGGCTTTGCCGGCGAGCGCGCGTTCGAGCGCCGCGAACGACGCATCGTACTCGAGGTTTTCCCCTGTTTCCGACGCCTCGGAGACCCTCGCGAGCAGCCCCTCGAGTTCAATCGCCATCGACTCCATCTCGTCGAGAACTAGCGCAAATGCCGCCCCAAGCCCGCCCAAAGGCGATTCGCCGGACCAGGGCTGCGTGACCTGGAGCACGCCTCACGACTTGAATCGTGCGTGCAGCATCTCCTCGGTGTCAACGGAAACCGGCTGAAATACGGCGGCTCGCTCGCGAATCGAGCGAACGCTGGCCTCCCGCTATTGTAACCGCTTCATGATGCTTGGGGTTCGTCCTATTTCCGTACGCGGTGAACCCATCGAAATGGCGAGCGGTGTCACGAAGCTGAACCGTGTCCTCGGCGCTTGCGTCGTGATGCTCGTCGCGCCCCCGCTCCTCGCCGCGCTCTTGCAAACACTTCGAGGCGCCGCCCTCGCGTATCCGAGCGGCGACTGGGCGTTGCTTCAAATCGACGTGCACGAGGCGGTGAAGGGAGCGCTCGTGCTCGGCCCGTATTCGCGGTTCGGGTGGCACCACCCCGGGCCGCTGCTTCCGTACGTGCTCGTGCCCGGCTATTGGTTGAGCGGCCACGCCCCGGCGAGCCTGCACGTGACGGCCGCACTGCTCTCGTTCACGAGCTTGCTGGTCGCGTCGTTCGCGTGGTTTCGCGTCGCGCGGCAACCCGCCGAGCGACTGCTCTTCGTCGTGATTCTCGCCTTGCACTCGATGAATTTCGCGGTGGGCTTGAGCGGCAGCGGCCACGCGGAGGTGTGGAACCCCGTCGTCGGCGTCATGCCGTTCACGGCGTTGCTCGTCGTTTGCGTCGGGGTGGTCGCCGGCGCGCCTGGGCTCCTTCCGCTCGCGTGGCTCGCGCATGCATTCGTCACCCAAGCGCACGTCGAGTACGCGCTGCCGGCCACGGCGGCGCTCTTGCTCGCGGTGGTTTCGTTCGCGAGGGATAGCGGCGTCGAACATCGGGCGAGGACGTCGATCGTCTGCGCGGTCGTTTTTTTGGGGGCCTGGTTTCCGGCCTTGCGCGACGCGGTGGGGAATCAGGGCGGCAATCTGCGCCAGCTCGTCGCGTTCTTTCTCCATCCGTCGGTCGCTCGCGATCCGAACCGATGGCGCATCGCTCTCGGCGGCGTCCTGTCTCCGCCGGGCGCGGTCGATCGCGACGGGCCGTCTCTCGCTCGGGTTCTCATCGTGGCGGGCGTCGCGCTGGCCGTGCCAGTCGTTCACGCCGGGGTTCGGCGCGCCGAGAAGAGTCGATTGCTAGCCGCCTCATTTCTCGCGAGCGAGGTGCAACTCGGCGTTGCGATCGTCGCGCTGTGGCGCCTTCCGGGAGAGCCGCACTGGTACCTGACGTTGTGGCTGAAGGCCGTATTTTTTCTGTACTGTACGACCTTGGCGATGGCTTGGCTCGAACGGACGCGCGTCCGTTTCGAGATGAGTCACGCCGAATTCTCGGCGCTCGGCGTCGTCGCCCTGGCGGCCGCCGCGCAATTACCGAGCATCCTGCGCCGTTCGAGCGACGTCAGGGCGCGTTCGGTCGCGAGCGCCGTGGGCGTGCTCGATTGCATCGAAGAAACGTCCCACGTGCGCGCGCCGCTCCTCGCGCTGCTCGACGCCGACGCGTGGCGTCTCGGCGCGGGCATTGCCGCGTACGAGCTCGAGCGCGGGCGCCCTCCGCGTCTCGCCGAAGAAGAGCGCTACCGATTTGGTCCGGCGTTCGCTTACGAGGCCGATCCTCGCGCGCGCGCTCGGCTCCCGACGGTTTACGTGGCCGCAAACCCGCGCCATCGAACGGGCTCCTCATCGCAAGTTCCACGTGCGACGATCGAGAATGAACAGAGCAGTGACCCGACCTCGAGCGGACGCTCAATTCAAGTAGGAACCGCTGGAGTCGACGGCGCGTACGTCAGCGTGGACGCCGATGTGGAGCTGCGGAGAAGGTCGGCCCAGCGTTACCTCGAGGACGGGTGGCGCGCGACGGAAGCGACGGGCAGCGGGCTCATGTCCGCGGGAGCTCCGGGCGCGCGCTTGCGCGTCGGGCTGTTTCCGGGTCTCGAGCATCGTCTGCGCGTCGTCGCGCGAAGCGACGCTACCGGCGCGCAGGCGCGACTGATCGTCAACGAGACGCCGCTCGCGACGCTCGCGCTCGGTCCGGCGCTCGCCGGCTACTCCGTCGTCGTGCCCGCCGAGGTCGTGCGGCCGAGCACCGTGGTCGATGTTCGGTTCGAGCCCGCTCGCCCGCCGGATCCGAACGCCCCTGACGGCCACGACGCCGCCGTCGCGGAGTTCGAATCGATCCGGTTCGACGCCGTGTTACCTGCTCGGTGCGCACGTCAAGGAGCGAGCCTCGCGCGTCACTGAGCTCGCAAAGCCGGCGCGTCCCCACTCCGTCGGCCGTGCCCGCTCCGCGTGCCCCCAAAAAACTGCGACGGATGGAGACTTCACCCTCTTCGTCCGTCGCTCCATGGTGGTCCTCGCGCGTCGCCTGTTCGTCGCGGAAAACCTGCGTTACGCTCCGGCCCGAGTGGCACGCGGGGACGTCTACCGGTTCGGGGCGTGGATGGATACGCTCCTCATTTCGTCGAGCGAAAGTCCGCAGGCGACCCGCGACACGCGCTCGGCGGAAGATTTTCGTCTCTCGCGGCGAGCCGCGGCGCTCATTCGCATGCGCGTCGATGCCAACGACGCCGACACGCTGCGTTGGCTTCGCGAAACGGTAGATCCGTCGTGGTCCGCAGCCGAGACCGACCTCCGTGTTCCCGATGGGATGGCCTTGTCGACGCCGAATCGACCGGAGCTCCTCACGCTCGATCGTTGGATGAGGCGGCTCGAGTCCGCTCTCGAAGACGGCTTACTCGAGGTCGAGCTCGAGCCTCGCGTTCCGCTTCCCGATCCCCCCGAGACGCCGCGCCCCGACTTTCCGTCGCCGCCGTCGTTGCCGAGCGACGCAACCGACACGCTGTTCGACGTGCGTTACGTGGACGAGATCGGCGTCGCCATCAACGGGCTCGACGTCGAGGTCGACACCGGCGGCGATCCGCATCCGGTGACGACCAACGCCGCGGGCGTCGCACTGCTCGAGCAAGTCGTGGCGACCGGCGCCACCGTTTCGGTCACCGACGCGTCTGCTCTCGAGAAGATTCTGGATCCACGGTGGGCGAAGTTTCGTCCGGGCAAACCGCCGAAGCAGTCGAACACCTTCGAGTTCTTGTTCGACGGCGTCACGATCGACTCGGTCGACGTGAAGCCGGCCGTGCCGTACACGGTGGTCATCAAGCCGCCCCTCGGCGCGCTATTCGTCGAGCTGTGGGACAAGACGGGTCGAGTCCGCCACGCAGATCGCGACTTCACGATCGACGGACCGATGCCGTTCTCGGGAACGACCGACGACCAGGGCCGTTTCTCGTTCGCCGACGTGTTTCCGGGCGACTACACGCTGACGCTCATGCTCACCTTCTTCGACGGTGACGATCAGCAAACCGACACCTACACGAGTCAGCTCGTCGTGCTCGATCCCGGCGAAGGGGAGCCGGAGGTGCGGCTCATCGGCGCGGTTCCGCGCGTCGTGCTCGCGCGCCTTCGTATGCTCTTCAACACGAACAAGGCATTTCTGCTCCCGACCGCGTTTCCCAGTGTTCGCGCCCTCGGCGAACTCTACCGCGACAACGACCCGAGCCACTTGGTGGTGGTCGGGCACACCGACGCCGCGGGCGATCCGGATTTCAACGATCAGCTCGCGCTCGATCGCGCGAATGCCGTGGTCGCGTTCTTGAAGCGCGACGTCGATACCTGGCTCGCGTTCTACGACTCGAGCGCGCCGGCCGAGAAGCGATGGGGCAAGCCCGAAGACCGCATGATGCTCGTCTCCATGCCGGACTTCCCGACGAAGCCGAAGGGCGACGATGCGGTCAGCTGGTTTCAGCAAACCCGTGGTCTCTCCGTCGACGGCATCGCCGGACCCGACACCCGCCGCCAGCTCATCACCGAATACCTGGCTCTCGACGGCGGCTCTCTCGAAGACGCGGGGATACAGATCGACGCCGTGGCACATGGCTGCGGCGCGAATTTTCCGCTCGACGCCGGGGGCACCCCGGATAGCGACGGCGATGCGTCGACGAGCGACGGCGATGCGTCGACGAGTGACGGCGATGCGTCGACGAGCGACGGTCCGCCGCCTTCTTCCGCGGCCACGGCGCCGAAGAGCAACCCCCTGAATCGACGGGTCGAGCTGTTCTTTTTCGACCCCGAGTTCGGAGTCGTTCCCGCGCCGGCGGGCGACACCTCCGACGCGAGCAGCACCGATTACCCGGCGTGGCTGAAGAACGCCGTCGAAATTCACGACTTCGACGCCGACGAAATGGTCGGCCCCAGTATCCTCTTCGTCGAGGTCGCCGACGAGCTGTTCCGCACGAATAGCTCCGTCGTGCTTCCCGAAGGCGAAGCGCCGAGTGGCGACGCGGCGCAACAGAGTGCGCTCACGTCCATCGGCGCGTTCGCGTCGGCGCTGCGCTTCAACGACGAGAACCCCGGAAAGCGCGTCCTCGTCGCGGGCCACACCGACACCGAAGGCGCGAGCGACTTCAATCAGACGTTGAGCAACGAACGCGCGAATTGTGCGCTCGCGTGCCTCATGGGCGACCGCGATGCGTTCAAGACGATCTGCGACGGGCGGCACACGGTCTCCGACATCAAGCAAATCCTCGCGTGGGTCGCCCGAGCTTTTCCGGATCTCGCCTTCGACTGCGATCCGGGCGCCATCGACGACGATGCGGACAGCGCCGTCGACCCGACGCGCCGCTTCCAAACCGCGTACAACCAAAACAAGTCGGCCCTCGGCGCGACCGCCGACGATCTGAACGCCGACGGCGACGTCGGGCCGCTCACCTGGGGCGCGATCTTCGACTGCTACGAATTTTCGCTTCAGCAAGAACTCGGCGTCGGTGCCGACGGCCTCACGGCACTCCGCGCCGAGATCATCTTCGTCGACGACGATCGCAAGGCCCTCGGCTTCGGCGAAAACTTTCCCGTCGACGAGCTCGGCGTCGACAACTACCGGAGCCAAGCGAGCCGCCGCGCCGAGATCCTGTTCTTCGACGCGGACGAAGTGCCCGACACCGAGGCCGCGCAAAACGACCCGGAAACCAGCGAGATCTATTTGCCGGGCGGATACGTTCGCGAGCCGATCGACGACGGAAGCGCCGGCGGCGCGGGCGAGTACGTCATCGCGACGGACATCTACGTGACGGAGCTCGACGACAAGGACTTCGACGTCGTCTTCACGTTGAGCTCGATGCGCGGCCGCCGCGTCGTTCGAGGTGCTCGACTGAACGGCGAAAACAACGGCGGACAAATCGACGTCCGATTTTCGAACATTTCGGTCAGCGACGCGTACTCGCTCGCCGTTTCGTACGGCGGTGACGACGCGACCGTCGTCTTCGAAGCCGTCCCGTACGACCAGCTCGCGGGCGCCGCGCTGCCCGAGGGACAACTGATAGCGGCGACCGATTCTACGGAAGCTCAACCGGCCGATCCGGTCGCGACGGCTTAGGCTCCGCCGAGTCGAGCTGATCATCGAACGGGAATCGCGATAGCCATGTACGAAGACCGCGAAGGCGACCCCACCAGGACGATGAAGATCCGTATGGCCGGTGGCGCCGTGGGAACGCCGGGATGGTCTATTTGATCGCGCTACTCGTGCATCTCTTGCCGACCGTAGGCCTGAAGAGGTTCTTCCCTGTCACCGTTGCGATCGCGGCCGTGGTCGGCTGGAGCTACCTCGTGTTCTCGTTCGTGATGCACGGAGGCCACCATGGGTAACGGCAAAGCAGCACCACCGGGATTCGAAGCGAAGCCCGAGCAATATCTCGGGCGACCCGTGACGACCGCACCCGGGGGGCAGCGGGCGACCCTCGGACGAGCTCGCCGGACCTTGGCTCCCGCTGCGCCGGACGTGCAAACGCCCGCGATCGGCGGCCGCTGGCAGGAAGATCAGGGCCGATTCAACGCCATGATCAACCAAGCCGGGACGCACGTCGAGTGCTGGATCACGCCGGCGTCGACGATGACCGCGTTCGCTCGCACGGTGACTCGTCTCGGCGGCGATCGAACGAGCGATACGGAATTTTCGCTGTACGTGTATCCCGATCCGACCCAAGGGAGCGGCAAGGTCCAACTCCTCGCCTCCGATCGGTTGCAAGTGACCCTGACGAAGGGCGACGTCACCGGGACATCCATCCTCGTCCCGAACGATCCGACGCGGCCGGGACGCCCGACGTTTTCGGATGCGGCACTGGCGCTGTTTCCGCCGGAGGCTCGGGTCTACAAGCTCGAAGAACAGTTTCCGCTCACTCGACAAGAGCGGCAGCTGCTCAAGGACGAGCTCGGCGCGGCCGCATTGAGTCCGCTGATCATGGCCTGGCTCAACGTCGGCAGTGGGACGAACGTGCTCGATCGCGTTACTCGCGAGAAGGCCGCCGGTGACCTCGATACCTATGTCGGCGGCGTATTCAGTTCCTTTCATCCCGACGCGCTACCCCTCGTGAGGGAGCGCGGACGAAACGTCCTCGAGGTGGGGACGCTGACGTACGAGCTCACGACTCGCACCCTGCTCGACTGGTTGGGGCGCATCGTGAACCAGAACGATCAGGAAGGGTTCAACGCATCGAAGACGCCCAACATGAAGCAGTTTTTGGGGCTCGGTTCGTCTCAGCGAACGAAACCGTTTCGCTACGACGTGACCTATCTCCTCGAGGGATACGGCGAAACCGTGCTCATCGGCCTCGGCGGCTATTTTGGGACCGTGACGGTAACGAAGCGCGACGGTCCGGGCGACACCGACGCCGTCCTTTGGAAGCAAGACTATGAGATGTGGATCGGGTCGATTTCGGGCGGTCTCTCATTCTCGGAAAGATTCCCACTTGGTACGTTGACGAGTGGAAAAGGAATCAGCTTCGTCGACTATGCGCCGAGCGACATTCCCGGCTGGGTCACGTTTCTCGACTTCGGAGCGAAGCTCGCAGTGGGCGTTGGCGGTTCCGTGGGATACGAGGCGATGGAGATTCATGGGAACGGTGCACAGCCAACGCTGTTCGTCGATTGTTCGGGGCCGAGCGGTTTCGCCGGCCTCGGCATCACGGTCTTCGAGCTCGGGATGAGCGGCGGAAAAATCTTCAAGGTCGGAGAAAAGGTCCTGAAACGAACTCCCGACACCCGCATCCCATCGATCGATTACGCGATCGACGCCCAGGCCAACGCGCAGGTGCACTTTGCACTCGGGGACGCGTTCCTGACACCCCAAGGCCGGCAGCTCCTCCGAATCTTCTGCGCCGCCGAACTGGCGATGTTGAGCTCCGAAGGAAGCGCGCTGGACACGGAGGGACACGCCGATCGCATCGACACCGCGGACCGAAACGACGAGCTCTCGCTCCTTCGAGCGAAGAACGCCGTCACCGCGATACAGGATATTCTCGGCGCCAAGCTCGGCGTGCCCTCCGACCGCATCGCGGCTCGGGGCCTCGGTGAACGCAGAGCCGCCGAAGCCCATGAGCCCGATGGGTCGGTGGATCCGAACTTCAGAAAGGTCGAGGTCGTTCTCGACGGTCGATTGTCGGTGACGCTCGTCGGCGGATGAGCACTCCAACGGTTCGACGATGTTAGACGAGGCCGAGTGGGACCCCATGGTGGTCATGCGGCTCCGCATGATCGGCGGCGGCTTCGGGATTCTCGGCGTCGCGGGTGTGCTCGTGGACGGCACGCGCCTCGCGCGCACCTTGTCCTTGAAGCGTTCGGACCCCCAAACGGACGCCGTGAGCGTGGTGGGCGACCCCTGGTTTGGCCTTCAATACGAGATCAGCATCAACGGGGCCGATCACTGGTGCTCGGGCGGAGAGAAGAAATACGGCACTCCGCCGAGCCTGCGCGTTACGTACAGCGCCGCCCATCCTGAGATCTGCCGAGCTACCGACGTCGTGGGCGGTCTGGGGAATCTCGAAGCAGCCAGCGTTCTTTTCTCGTTCACCGCCGTGTGCCTGGGCTTGGCCGCGACAGTGCTGTGGTCTCGTCGGCGCGCGCGCTGGACCTGCGTCGTCATTGCGGTGCTTCTGCTCTGGACGGCCTCGCTGTGGTTTTTGCCGCGCGCGCTCCTCGGCATGACCGTCGTGGACGGCGGAAGTTACGGCTCGCTCAAAGCGAAAACGGAAATTGCGGCCGTGGTTCGAGTCGGATGAGCACGTCGAGCACGTCGCTCTGCTCGAAGTCCGCTTCGACCGCGCCTTGGAGCGTGAGTTTGACGAACACTTCGAGGTAGCGATAGTCGATCGCGCTTTTCGGCAGGACGAGCTTCGGCACTTGGTCCTCGTCCAAGGCGTCGAGGCCGTCGAAGGAATCGCCGAACTCGACGTCCAGCGAAGACGGCGCGAACGTCCACGGAGTGTCGTCGTCGCTCGAGTCGTCGGAATCGTCGGGTGTTTCCGTCAGCTTCTCGAGCGAGTCCGGGTCGCAGGTAAACGTGATGCCCTTCGGGTTCGTGCTGAGGGTGAGTGTTCCGGTCAACTCACCGAGGGCGCACTCGACGGGCGACGGATGATCGCGCACGGACGCCGTCAGGTTCCCTTTGAACTCCAACGTGGCCGGCACCGCGACGTCCTTCGGCGCGGTCGTGAGGCCGCTGCCGCGAGTGGTGAAGTCCAAGCGCACTCCGGTCACCGCAACGGGCGCGCCGTCGGCGACGGGGTCGAGACGAATGCGGAAGGCGAAGGGCATGGGTCTCCGCGGTTCAGCGTGACGCGCGGGTCACTTCTGCTTGTCGCTCCCCGCGGGTTTTCGTGTTCCGGAGGACGTAGGCCTTCCCGTTCCAGACGTAATACGAGTCGCTCCAGGTGCCGGGATCGGTCCGCTCGCTACCGACCAGCACTTCGTAGCCGTTCACGACGCGGTGGTCCGGCATCGGCCCGAGACCGATTCCGACGAAGATGAACTGCAACTCGGGCTCGGCGTGCTTCAGCATGAAAAAACCGGTCGGCAAGCTCGTCGCCTTGTTGACGGGTTCGACGAAGCACCCGAGCACCTCGGGCTTCGCGCGCAACGTCTCCTGATGGTACTCCACCCCGGCGCGAAATTCGTCGAGCGAGCACTTCTTGCCCTCGCAGACGTAGCCGCGGAAGTCGTCGTCGCGATACAGCGCGTCGGCCATTTTCGCGCGCGCTTCGTCGCCGCTACACGACGACTCGGGCGGTGTCGCCGCCGGCGCGCACAGAAGGATCGAGAGAAAGAGCAGGAAGCTCATGGCCGTTGAGGGTCCAAGGGCACGTCGATCGTCCACGTGGTCGGGAAGAATTTCATTCGTTGCTTACCCGTCTTCGGGTTGATGTCGGGTGCGCCGTTCGGAAGAAACACCGGCTCTTGCTTCGTATTTCTCCGCCAGACGAACGTGAGCCTTTCCGTGGCGGCGGCTCGGATATCGTCGAGCAGCACGTACTTCAAATAGATGAACGTCTCGAGGCGTGCATCGAGTCCGTTGACGACCTGCGGGGGGAAAAAGCCGTTCACGTATTGGCTCAACCCGAAGGCGTCGGCTTGCGTCGTCCCGGCGTCGGAGCGCGCTTGTCCGTTCGGCGTCGTGTGAGTCGACCAAAAAAACGAGGCCGTATCCACGCAGTTGTCGGCGTTGAACGCGGTGTTGCTCGCCGCGATCAACGCGTCGGGGTCCCATCCAATGGCCGAGAACGTGGGATTCGTCGAAGGGTTCGTCGCCGGAAAGCCGCGATAATCTCCGTAGGTTTTATAACCTCCGGAGTGGGTGAGCTGGATCAGCCCGCGCCCGTAATAGGGCGCGTACGACGCGTTCGCCCCGCCGAGCTCGGTGACCCAATGCAAAAAGCCGCTCTCGGCGAACACCTGCGCGAACCAATGAGCGAGCCGCGCGCGAGTCTCGGCGATCAGATACTTCCGCAGCGACCGGTTGACCGCGAGCGACCACTGGCTCGCGTGTTGATGCGCCGTTGCGTACTTCGCGATGGTCACGGCGGAGAACGCCGTTCCGCTCAGCTGCAGCTGCTTTTTCGGAATGCATTGTGCGAGCTCGTTGTCGCTGAGCCACAGGCACTTCTGAAAGTGTCGGACGAATTCCCGCGGGTGGAAATGCCAGTGCACGCCGTCGATGCCGGGCTGCGCGCCCTGCCAGAAGCAGAGTGCGGCGGCGTGGTCGTGAAAAGCTTGGTATTCCGCCGGACGCGGCTTTGGCTGTAGCTCCGTCTTCATCCAAGCGAAGCGCGTGTCGATGGTGCTCGCGTCCCATTCGGTCGGAAATTTGCAGATCTTGTGACGGAGCGCTCCCTGAACGGCCGGGTCGTTCAGCTGCTGCTGCGCCTCTCGCGGCGTCAGTTTCGAGTCCTGGTTGAGATCGAGGAGACGGATGATTTCCGGATCTTTGGAGCGACTGTCGGGGCTCGACGCGGCGTCGACGAGCACCCAACCGTGCCGAAAATTGCCGTCCCAACTCGGGAAATCCGCGTCGCTGAACCGATGAATGCCGGGGGCGTTCAGATCGACCCAACCCGTCCCCGTCGCGAGCGGCACCTCGGCCCAATTCGGCGCGTTCGCCGGGCTCAGCGGATCAGTTCCGACGACGCGTCCGAATCGGAGGAGCTCGACGCCGGCGCTCGGAGATTTTGGATAACGCGTCGTCGCGTTCCGCACGAGCCCGTAGCCGTAGTTGGGCGCGACGACGGGTTGGCCAATGGGGTTACCGTCGACGTGAAACGTCGCGAACTCCGCGTCGCCGCCGACGAACGTCATTTTGAACAAGAACGCTTCGGCGGAGTTGGTGAATGCCACCGGCGGAAGCGGCTTTCCCGCCTGCGGTGCGGCTTGGTAAAACGAAGTGCCGAAGGGGCAAAAAAACCAGATCGAACCGTAGATCGCGTCCGCGCGGCCGTTTGCCGTGACCGCGCTGTGCGTGGATTGCCGTCCGGTGAGCGCCTTCACATTGGCGTCGTCGCAGACGATCTCGAGGTGCAGCTGATTCACGGTTCCGTAGATGCTGCCCGCCGCGCCGAGCGCGTCTTTTCGGTAAACCAGATCGCCGCTCTTCAACGCGGACACCGCGGCCAAGTGCAGGTAGACGGAAAAGAACACGACCGTCGTCGGCGCGCCCGACTGCGGGTCGGCGCCGATGGCCGTCTCGTGCTTGAGCACGACGCAGCCGTCGTCCGTCCACCCGCTCCGGTAGTTGAGCGGGTGCTTCGGATCGCTGCTGCGCGCCGTCGGTTTACGCACGAACGCGACCGTCGCGTCCGCGATCGCGCGGACCGGAGCGCGTCCTTTTCCGTCCGGCGGCGCCGTCAAATGGACGCCGCCGTGCCAGTTCATCTCGAAGCTAACGGGGAAACTTCCGCTGCCCGGCGCACCGACGGTCATCACGCGCTCGAGGTGCTGGTCGGTGCTCTCGCTCGCCAGCGGCGGCAGCACGAACGGCGGACTCAATAACATGCTTCGGACGTTCCCTCTCCCGTCACTCCCTGCGCTCGAAGGGAGAATCGCTCAGGAATTCGCCGAGAACAACTGTTACGGACTACGCGCGCGTGAATCGCGAACGTAGCGGCGCGGGGTCACGCCGTACACGCGTCGAAAAGCCGCCGTGAAATGGCTCTGGCTCGAGAACCCGACGTGGAACGCGATCGCCGCGATGGCGTGCTTGCCGTCCGACAAGAGGCGCGCTCCCTCGGCGAGGCGCGCCTGGAGCACGTATTGGTGCGGCGTTGTGCCGAAGGCTTGCTGGAACAGCTTCGAAAAATGACGTGCACCCAAGCCGACCCGCGCCGACAGATCACTGAGCGAAAGATCCTCGTGGAGGCTATTGGCGACGTAGTGCTGCAGGTTGCGCCGTTGTCCGTCGCTGAGCGCGCCGCTCGCGCGCGCGGGAGCCGCCGGCACGCGCTCCATCACGTAAGAAAAAAGCGCCATCGAGAGCGACTCCGAATACAAGCGACCGTTGGCTCCGCCGCGCCCGACTTCTTCGCACATGAGGCGCGCGAGCGTGCGCACCGTCTCGTCGCGATGAAGGGGCGCGTTGCGTCCGAAACCCTTCGGTGGCCCGTCGAGTGAGTAGCGCTCGAACCAGGCTTGCGGAAACCGAACCGCGACCGCGCGCGCGCTGCCGTTCATGTGCACCCAATCGGGGCGACTGTCGCCGGAGACGAAGAACATCGACCCCGCTTCGAGGCGTCCGCGCACTTCGCGGCGGTCGCGCCGCACGGCGGTATTCAGGGCGCCGTCGAGGAGTACGACCACGCCGCATTCGCCGTCGACCGGACCTGCTCCGCTGGCGCGCGCGAACGGTTTCACCTCGTGAAGCTCGAACGGCATGCCGGCCCACGCCGTATTCGCGCTCGTGAGCAGCGGCGCGCCTCGTCCTTCCGGATCGAAACTCAGCGGTCGCTGGATCCCGGAAACCTGGATCTGAAGTCTGTCGATCATCGCTCGCTTCGCTTCGGCGATTCGACATTAGCGCAGGCGTCGGGTTCTAAACGGCCATGGCCTCGAAGGCTCGGCCGACGGTGTCCCTCCAGCTATCGCGGGAACGTGCCTTTTCTGTCGTTGCTGCGATGTTTCGCCTCGGAAAGAGCTCTCGGCGCCATCATTATCCGGCATCGCAGCGCCGGAATTTGACAGTCGTGTTCCGGATTCTGAGAGCACTCGCGCCGCTTCTGCTGCATTGCTCTGGCGCGCTCGGGCCGCGATCGACACGCTTGGCAAAAAGATGACGAAGACGAAAATCGGAATGCTCCTCGCCACGCTCCTGGCGTGCAACTGCTCGAGCAGCAACGGCACGAACACGGGTAGCGGAGGGTCCACCGGCGTCACCGGTGGATTCACGAGCGCGAATGGGGGGGCGCCCTCGGCGTCCGGCGGCGACGTGGGATCTGGCGTGGGCGGCTCGACGTTGGTCGGCCCAGGCGGATCTTCCGCGGGCGGGTTCTCCGCGAGCGCGGGCGGCACTCCGTCCACTGCCACGGGGGGATCGCCGGAGACGTCGGGCGGCGCTGCGAATGGCGGCGCGAGTGGCGCGCCGTCGAGCGGCGGCGCGAGCAACGGGGGCAACGGGGGTGACGCCGGCGAACCCACGCCCGCGGCGTGTCCCGCGACGGCCACGCTGGCGGCGGGAGACTCGACGCACACGATTCAGGTC
>DATBBD010000795.1:0-13769 GCA_036271175.1 Polyangiaceae bacterium
GCTGCATCGCGAGCTGTCGCGCGTCGTGGCCGCCGGGCTCATGTATGCGCGCGCCGAGCCAGAGCCCGCATACGTGTTCACGCACGCGCTGACCCGTGAAATTGCCTACCAGTCGCTGGTGAAGACGGCGCGCGAAGATCACCACGGCCGCGTCGCGGAAATGCTGGCGACCTATCACCCCGAGCTGGTGTCCAAGCAGCCCCTCGTGCTCGCGCACCACTACGGCGCCGCCGGCCACATGCCGGACGCAGTCCGTTGTCTCGGCGACGCGGGACGTCGCTCGCTCGCCAGGTCGGCGTTCGCGGAGGCCATCGAAATTTTGCGGCGCGCGCTCGGGCTCTTGCCCGGCGTCGACGCCACGCCGGAGCGCGATGCGCTCGAAATCGAGCTCTGCTCCGCGCTCGGGATCGCGCTCATCTCGACCCGCGGCTACTCGTCGTCCGAGGTGGAAGACACGTTCACGCGGGCACGCCAGCTCTGCGAGCGTTCCGGCGACGTGCCGCTGCGCATTCTTTACGGCGTCTGGGCGGTGCATTTGGTCCGCGCCGACGTGCGCGGCGTGAACCGGCTCGCATCCTTGTTCGAACGAATCGTCGACAAATCGACCGACCCCGACGCGCTGCTCGTCGCGCGCTCCTGCCTGGGCGTGCGCTCGTTCTATCGCGTGGATTTCGCGGAAGCGCGACGTCACCTCGCCATCGCATCGAGCGCCATCGACGCCACGTCCGCGCGGGCGCAACACGAGCGCATGCTCGGCGCGCACGGCTTCGAGGGTATTCTCTCCGGACCGGTGTGGCTCGCGTGGATCGAGACGCTCGAAGGCAACGAAGAACGCGCGAGAGAGGAAATCCGGAAGGCGACTACGCTCGCCGAGAAAACCAGCGACCCCTACATCTTCTGCCAAGCGGCTGCGCACGCCGCCAGTTTGAGTCGTGAGCTTCACGACGTCGACGCGGCGCGGAGTCTCACCGGCGAGCTCCTTCGCGTGGGGACCGAGCACGAGTTTCCGTTCTGGCTCGCGCTCGGGCTTTGTGTTCGCGGGTGGGTCTCGTTGAAGGAGGGCGACCCGGACGCTGCCCTCGCCGCCGTGACTCAAGGCCTCGGGCTCCTCGACACGATCGGCGCGATCGTGAACCGAAGCTACTTCGCGTCGTATTTGGTCGAGGCTCACCTCGAGACCGGACGAATCGCGGACGGACTTCGCGCCGCGGAAGAAGCGTTGTCGCTCAGCCGCGAGAGCCTCGGACCGATGTACGAGCCCGAGCTGATTAGGTTGAAGGGGGCTTTGTTGATCGAGCTGGGCGAGGTCGAACCCGCCACCGAGCATTTTCGCGCTGCCCTCGCGGAGAGCCGTCTTCGCGGCGCACGACTGCTCGAGCTCCGCGCCGCGATGAGCCTGAGCAGCGCGCTCCGCCGGCAAGACAAATCCGTTGAAGCACACGACGTGCTCCACGCGAGCGCGGCGAAATGGGCCCCGGGCATCCGCGGGCACGAGATCGACAAAGCGCGACGCGCCCTCGCTCAGTTCACCGAAGCGTGACGGTGCTCTCGTCGAGCACCGTCGGATAGCCGAGCCTCACGTCGAGGTTCGAAAAGCGGAGCGCGAAGAAACGCCGAACCGGCGAAAACGCCGGGAGCATGAGCGGTCCGGCGAGCCACGCCGTGAGCGACTCGCCCGCGTGGAGAACCGACGGCGCACCACGGACCTCCGTGTCGGGGCTCGAGAACGCGCGCTCGAGATGCGACACCGCGAATCCCCCCGAGCCCAGCGCGCCGACGAAGGCGTCCGGCACCACTCCGTCGAGGCGGACGCGATGCGATGCGGACGAAGCGCGCGGAAGTTTGCGCTCGACGCCGTTTTCACTCCCCCGCGCGGGCCTCACGTCGAGCACGATCTCTCCCGCGCTCGAGCGGACGGTCCACGCGCCGTTCGCGGCTCGTTCGAACGAGCCGCGTTGTTTGCCGTAGCCGAACCCGAGCGCCCGATCGGCGACGCGCGCGAGCGGGCTGTCGGTCACCATCGACGCGACCAGAAGATACGGCGCGGCGCGCGGTGCGCTTGCGAGGACGACCGGTACCGCGACGACCATCTCGTGATACGTGCCCAATCGAGTCGCGAACCGTTCGCTGAGCGCGCGTGCGCTCGCGCCGAACGCGCGCGCGCCCGCGACGGAGCCAGCGCGGGAACCGCCGAAGGTCGACATGCCGACGAGCGCGCCGAGCGCCCCGCCGACGAGCGCGCCCATTCTTTCGGCCCAGTCGTTCTGGTCGATCTCGCCGAGACGGAGCGCGCCGCCTTCGACCTGCCAGAGCTCGATGTGCAACGGATAGCCGCCGCGATCGGCGGCAGCGCGGGGAAGGAGCTGAAAGGGACCCCGCGCGCGCACCCAGGTTTCGACTTTTTTCCGCGACCCCGGTACGCGAAGGAGCATCCCCGAGAGCCGCGCGCGGCTGAGCGGCGCGCGCTCGGTTCGTCCGCGAGCGCTCACCGTAAGTCCTGGCGTTCCACGCCGTCGAGCGAGAGCACGAAATCGGGACCGAAGAGCTGACCTGCCGTACGAAAACCTGGCTCGACCGCGCCGTCGAGGACGCGCTCGACGACCGCGGCCGCGGTCATCCCGGTGAACGTGTACGCCTCGGGCGTCACGAGGCGGCTCCGCACGCTGCGGCCATTCTTCGTCGCTTCGCCGACGAGGGTAACGCGCTCGGCGGCGCGCCGCTCGGCGCTCGGCCCTTCCGCGAGCGTCGCCGCGGCTCGACGCAACCACGATTTCGCGACCTCCGAACGGAGCATGAAACCGTAGAGTTGATTCGTGGCGACGCCGATGAGGCGCGGCAACGTCGACTCGAAGTACACTTCGAGGTTCGGAATGCCGGTGCTGCGAAAAGCGGTCGCGAGATCGCCCCAGGTGACCGCCACGACGGGGCGTGGGCCTTCGCCAAAGTCCACCCATCGCATCTGGGTTCTAAAGAGGATGGGCTCGAGGCGACCAGCCTTGCGCACGTAAACGGGAGTGCCCGCGTATTCGGCGAACGTCGCGGCCGAGCCGCGCGACACGAGATTCATTCCCGCGATGCTGAGCGTGAGCGCCGTTGCGCCCGGAAGACGCCGCGCGAGATGCACGGCGAGGCAATCCGATGGCACGACGTCGAAGCCGACTCCGGGAAGAATCATGCACCCGCGCATTTTCGCGGCTGCGTCGAGACTCGCGGCGTGTTCGAGCGGCGCGAGCTCGCCGCACACGTCGAGATAGTGGACACGCTTTCGGAGACAAGCGTCGAGGAGCGGCGCGGCGGTCGACGAAAACGGGCCCGCGGCGTTCAGAAGCACGGCGACGCCCGAGAGCGCCCGATCGCTGCCGCGCGCGTCGTCGAGCGAGAATACTCGATGTGCAACGCCGAACGTCGCGGCGGCGGCGCGCGCCCGCGTTTCGTCCCTGCCGGCCACGATGAAGTCGAGGCCGCGGCGCTGCAAATGCTCGAGCACGATGCGCCCGGTGAACCCGTACGCGCCGTAGACGAGCAAAGAGCGTTTGGCCATCGTCGCGCTCAGAGGCGTTCGAGAACCCAGAGTGGCAGCGCTTCGATGAAACGTCGGTCGGTCGAGTCCGGCACGCCCGCGTAGGCCATCTTGAATTCGTGCGCCGCCGCCCCCGAGAGTGCGTGCGCGACTTGTCTCGCGTACTCGAGCGATCCGCGCCGCTTCATGTTCTCGAGAACGCGCCGGACTTCTCCGCTCGTCTTCTCGGCGCGAGGTTTCCCGAGAAATTCGCGCAGTTTCGAGCGCTCTTTCGGCGTCGAGTGCCGAAGGAGATGGAGCAACATCAAGGTTCGTTTTCCTTCGAGGAGATCACCGGCGAGTTCTTTGCCGTACCGGTCGTGGTCGCCAGCGAGATTCAACAAGTCGTCCTGGATTTGAAAGGCGGCCCCCAAAAAAAATCCGAACCGGACGAATCGATCGAGATCTTCGCCGTGCCGGCGACCAATGAGCGCGCCGACGCGACTCGGATAGATCGTCGTGTACCAACACGTCTTCTTCAGCGTCATCCGCAGGTAGTCGTCGTCGGTCAGCTCGCAGGCGTTCTCGAGCCGCCACTTGAGCTCGAGCGCTTGTCCTTCGACGGATTCTCGGACCATCCGCTCCGTCTCGCGGAGAACCCGCCAGGCGAGCTCGGGCCCCAAGATCGAGCGATTGTGCATGAGCGGGCGAAGGCCGAGCACCGTGAGGGCGTCGCCGACGTTGACGGCGGTGGGCACGCCGTGAAGCACGTGAAGCGCGGGCTTGCCGCGGCGCTCTTCGCTCTCGTCTTCGACGTCGTCGCGCACCAGGAACGCATTGTGAAACAGCTCGAGCGAAACCGCGGACTCGACCGCATCGGACACCGGCGCGCCGAACACCTTCGCGGCCGCGATGCAGAAGCTCGCGCGAAGTGCGCGACCGCCTCGGAGCGGGTAATCGGACGCGAGCCGGTAGACCGAGTCGTTCTCCGCCGCTTGCTCGAGATACCGAGAGAGCGCGCGCTGCGCGATGCCGCCGTACTCGTGCAGCACATCGCGAACCAAGAGCGCCGCGTCGCTCATCGACCCTCGGTGACCCGTAACACGCCGCGGCGGTTCGGCCCTGGCACGCGCCCCAACGTGTTCACTCGAGAACGAGGCTCACGGTACCGCGCGGCCGCTGCGTGCGTTTCTCGACGAGGATGCCGTTGTAGACCGCGGCGGGTTGCCCTTTGGGAACGCGCACGGAAAGCGTAATCCGGCCTTCCGTCGGATCGCGTTCCGCGACGATGTCGTCGATGAGCGCCGCGGAGCCGTCCGCCGCTTTCAACGCGACGAGCTCGACGTCGGTCCCCGCGTGCGCGCCGAACAAGTCCACCGTGATCCGGAATTTTCGCGACGACTCGACCGACACCGAGAGCGCGGTAGAAAGCGCGCCGGCCGCCGTCGCGCCGTTCGCTCCCGCAGCATGCGTCGCGCGCCGGCCGGCGGCGAACGGACCTGTACCGCCGTTCGGCGCGGCGTGTTCGGGGGGACCTGCCGCCCACTGATTCATCATCTCGAACCACGCCGTGCCCATGTCCCCTGCCGAGCGGAGAAACCGCTCGACGACTTTCCCGACGTCCGGGACGCCGCCGTTCGATTGCGGGAGCCAGAGTTCCTCGGCCATTTTTTGACCTTGTCGCAGATACTCGTCGACGAGACGGTACGCGCCGTTGACCGCTTCGTAAGGCACCCCTGCCTTCTTGTCCGACTTGGGTTCGCCCTTCGCGTTCGGCGCTTCCGGCGACGAAGCGCCGGGTTCCGGCGGACGAAACGCGCCGGAGAATCGTCGGTCCGGGGCCGTTCGTTTCAAGGTCGGACGTTTGATTCGCTGCTTGCTTGCCATCCGGACACCACGCGTTCTCGGGAGACGTTAGGGGTGATCGTATCCGACGATTTCGGCGAGCGCCGGGCTCTCGGAAATCGCGTGCGCCGCGAGCCGGCCCGACATGACGGCGGCTTCGACGCAGCCCATGTTCAAACTAGAGTTCGTCCAGTCACCGGCGATGGTCAAGTTGTCGTATGTGCCGTCGAGCGGCGAGAGGCGATACTTCGTCGTCCCCGGAAGGGCCTGCGTGTAGCGATCGCTCGGACGGACATTCGCGACCCAGAATTGGCCGTCGAACGCGCTCTCGCCTGCCCTCGCGCGGGCTTTCGCAGCACCTGGGACGAGGACGTCCCAGCGAAACTTCGAATCGGCAACGGCGGCCGGCCAGAACGCGGTGATGTCCCGATTCAGAAAGAGAACGGCATGGTCGCGGACCTGACGATATTGCTCTGCGACGAACAGCGCGGCCGTCTCCGTCTCCACGCGGGCGTTCACCTCGGTGCGCGCGCCGGCTTGCCGAGTCGGCGCGTCCGGCGCGTCGCGCAGCACGTTGCAAAAATACGCGATGGCCCGCGGCGCCGTTCTCCACGCTTCTCGGGGCGCGACGTGCGTCATGTCCGCCCACGTATCGAAGGGCTCGACGTATCCCGACAGATTTACGGGAGGGTGCGTCCAACCGAGGGCGCGCATGTCGGTGTTCATCCAGAGCTGAAACGCCTGGGTCGGTACCGTCGCGACGTGTTCGACCATGTCTCGCCAGCGTTCGTCGCGCTGGACGAGCTCGCCGCACACGTAAGGAACGACGGCGCCGCCGACGGCGAGTACGACGACGTCGAAGTCTTTTCCGACCCGCAACGCGCGCGTGGCGGCGCGCCGGCGATCCCACTGCGACTCGAAATCCCATGTCTCGCGCTCGAGTCGCTCGCCGTCCTCGAGCTGCGCGAAATCGGGGCGCGAGGGCCAGCAAGGGAGACCGGCGACGTCCACGAGCGGCTCGTAGGGTTTTCCGCCGCGGACGCGCGCCTGGACGTCGAACTCGAGGCGCGCGACGTGCGGCTCGCCCGAAGGCGCTCCGAGGCCGACATGCGTGAGCTTGTGAAAGAACTCGAAGCGGACCCCGCGTCGCAAGAGGACCTCGTAGAGCGGCGCGAACACGACGTCGCCCATGCCTGCGGTCATCTTCCAAAAAAACGCGCCGCGATAAGTGAAGAACGCGCGCATGGCGCCGCGAAGCGCCGAGCCGGCGGCGATCCGTGGCCGATCGGTGTCGCCGCCTTCGTACGCGAACGCGAGGTCGTAGAGCGCGCGGATGAACGCGCTATTGATCGACCCCTCCGACGCCCCGTTCATTTTCAGCCACTCGCGCGAATCGTACGCGTCGAGAGCATCGAACCCACGCGGATCGAGTGCCAGTCGGAACCGGATCGAGCCGCGAATGACCGCTAACAGGAGGTCGATGACCTCCCACAATCGCCGGACCGAGTCGTCCTGTTCGATGAGCGCGCCGAGCTGCCGGCGAAGCACGTCGTCGAGCGCGTCGAGAAAGCGCGCGATGAGGCTCTGCGGCAACGCCGGCGCAACGCGAAGCGCCCCCTCGAGGACGCTCGTCGCTTCGAGCGCCACGCCGAGGCCCGCGAGCGCGCCGTATTTCAAGAGACGCCCGAGCGCGGTGGTGAGCGCGTCGGTGGTGAGTGGCGGCGTGCTCGCGCCCCCCGTCTGCTCCGCGGACGCGGGCTCCGTGGTCTGAGTGCGAACCTGGACGGTGCGAATCAAGGTTCGAAGCAGCCCCGCCGCTCTCGCCAGGTAGTCCGGAATGGTCCAGCGCCGCGGTTCAGGGTCGCCGGGCGAACCCGGACTGGGCGGAAAGTCGACCAACCACGATAGCCAGCGACCGTCGGGCGAATAGTCGGCAACGGCATTGAAGTTCGCCGGAACGAACGCGTCGGACCACTTCGCGATGGGCGAGCGCCTCGGGTCACGGCCGAGCTCGGCGTAACATTCGCGCATCAGACGGAACGCGTTCTCGTAGTAGCCCATCCACAGGTGGAGGCCGTGCTCCTCGATCCGCCCGTGCTCGCCGCGACCCGAGGCGCCCTTGCCGCCCAGGCGAAACCCCATTTGATAGATGGTGACGTCGTATCGCCCGCCGAGCGCCGGCTGCGTCAGCTCGAAGGCCGCCGTCATCGCGGCGCAACCGCCCCCCACGATGGCTACGCGAATGGTCGCCTCGTCGCGTGCGCGGCGCGAAACGCTCGCGGCTTGTTCGGGTCGAACGCGGAAGCCAATCCGAAGCTACTTTCGCGAGAGAGCATGCGCCTCTCCCCGAAGTCGAGACAAGGCCTTCGCGAGGCGAGCGTGATTGTTTCGCGGCCCCGCTTCGAGCTATAAGGGTCAGCGAAGCTCAAGGAGCTCCGTCACGATGTCGAAGGGGGCCAAAGCCGAGAAGACCGACGCCGCGCACGCGGCGTTGTTCAGCATCTACTTCAACGTCTTTCAGCTTCGGCCCGATCACGGCTTCCCCGCGTGGGCCGCGCTCGTTCGAGAGTATCGGGAGAAGGAGAAGACGCTGCCCGAATCCGAGCACGTCTTCGATCGAATCTTGCCGCTGCCCGACGCCGTCTCGAGCCTGGCAAAGCTCAAGGCCGATCCCGCGATCGTCCAGCACGCGGTGGCGGCGCTCGTCCTCGGCTACTGGCTCGTCTCGAAGCACGAGGTCGATCGGGTCCAGTCGCAGGAGTTCCGGGGCTTCGTCAATCAGCTCCTTCCTGGTGAAGACGCGGGAGCCCTCTTTAGCTCGGTGAACAAGGCGGCCAGCGCCGACGACGCTTACCAAAAGGTTTACGGCGCCCTCGCGGGGCTTTCGGGCTTCACCTTTCGAATCATCACCGCGGAGTTCGATGCCGACATGGTCAGCCGTTTCGAGGCAGAAGCGGCGCGACCCAAGCGGCCTGGCGAGCTCCTCGAGCCGATGCTCGTCCGGTCGGATCCGCGGGGATGGTCGAGTACCCTCCCTCAGACCTTCGAGTTCTCGTACCAAACCGAAGATCCGAGCCCGGCGGATCCCTTCGTGAACCCGCCGAAGGCCAACTACGTGACCGTCCTCGGGACTCCGTGGAAGGGGCGTCTGTTCGAACAGGCCATGTTCGAGGTCATCCCGGGAGTGAAGCTCACCGAAGTGCGCAACACGCTCGACATCGATTTTCGCGTGAACAGAAAAGCCGGCGACGCGACGCTCCAGTACTCGCTCTTCGAAGCGCTCTCGAACAAGGTGTACGGACTCGTGGCGCAAGGCGGCCTCGACGTCGATTCTGGGAGCGGCTCGGTAAAGCTCGATCAGCGGCTCAAGCTCCGCGCGGGCAAGAACATCCGTTTCTCGAACGCCGCGCCGTTCGAGCTCGCGCTCAATTTGCTGTCGCTCCCCTTCTTGTTCATCTGGGTGAGCTTGCTTTTGTTGACCAGTCTCTTTGCCTAGTCTCATCACCATCTTCGCGGAGGACATCGTGGCAGCGAAAAAGAAAGACAATCACGACCGGGCGAGCCAGGTGCTCGACCAGGCCAAGCAGCGCGTCGACGACTACCTCGAAGGTTGGAAGTCGCAGTCGGACGACACGTTCGACTATTGCAAGAAAGTCGTCGCCGGCGGCTACCCGTTCGAGAGAGCCTTCTCCGACGGCGTCTCGCTGACCGTCGGTTTCTACGTGACGGCGTTCGGCTGGATGATTCCGAAGAGCTCGTCTTGAGTCGTGCCCGGGCCGTGGCGAAACCGCAGCGGTCGGGCAATGCGGCGCCGTCCGTATCGGTGACCCGCGGCGCCGAGGCGTTCGAGCGCGCGCGCCAAGCCAGTCGACGTGTCGCGTCCGGCGCGACGCGAGCCTGGGGCGATTCCGCCGAAATCTGGAATGCTGCGGCCGTCGGCGGCTATTCCCCGTCGGGGTTCATCGCGGACGTGGTGTCGTTCTGGATCAACGCCACGGCGATGCTCCTCGGTTGCGAGCCGCTGCCGCCGGACCACGGTCCGCTCGCATTCGACCACGTCGCCGAGGTCGTCGGCCCGGTCGAGATTTCGGTGCCGTCGGGTTACCACTTCGCCAAGGTGACCGAGCTGCGGCTCGCGGGTCCTCCTTCACGAACGATCCCGGCAACCCATGTGCGCGTACGTCAGGTGAACCACCGGCACGTGGTGACCTTGGTGAATCTGTTCGCGCTCCAGTCGAGGCTGTTGCCCGGCGAATATTTCGGGCGCATCGAGTTTCATCACGGTCGGTCGACCACGACGGTCCCGCTCCGCGCGACCCGCTTCTAAGCGCGATCCGGTAGGTGGGCATCGGGCGGCGGCGCGCGCCGTTCGGCTCAGCGCTTCGACGCGCGGCGACGTTTCGAGGCTTTTTTGTATTTCACCTGCGCCGGCGGTGGCGTCGTTTCGGAGACCTCGAGCGAAACGATGACGAGCGGCGCTGCACGCTTCGGCGTCTTGAACACGAACGCGAGATAGAGCCCCGGCGGAGGGGGCACGCTCCCTCCCGGCGTGAATTCGATGCGGATCCTCGTCGCGTCGAGAAGCTGCGGCGCGATCGCGTAGTCGTGGGGTTGCTCGCTGCCGAACGAGGCGAGGGGCGTCCCTTGAAGCGTCTCGGTGACGTCGAGCGCCGGAACCGTGGCCACCGTGGAAAGCGGCCATTCGTCGTCGTGCGTCCACGTGAGGTGCACCCACGTCGGACCGGACGGCGCGCTCGGCGCCTCCGACAATAACCCGCGCACGAATCGAAACTGCGCTTCGACGCTCTTCGCGACAGTGCTCGTGTAGTCGGAAAACCCGAGGGAGCCGCCCCGGAGCTTCGACCAGGCGTCGTTCCAGAGATTACCCTGCTCGTCGAGCGCCGCACCGAAGGTGCTGATCGCCCGCAGCATGAAGTCGTAACCGGGGAAGCCTCCATTCACGGGCGGTTCGGCGTGTGACGGTTCGGACGCGTCGGTTCCTCGAGACGGCATGGGTTTCAACTCCTCGGCCCTGAAGCGAGCGGTTCGTCGAGCACGCGCCGAACGCCCTGATAGGCGAGCTGGCGCAGAAACAAGCTCGTGAGCGACGGCGCGAGCAGGTTCATGAACATCGTGAATCGCGGCGGGCTCGTCGCTTGCTCGGTGTAGCGGAGCTTCTTCTCCGATCGGATGAGCAGAGTCCCGCCGTCCTTGGGCTCCCACGTCGCGAGGAAATGGCCCTCGTCCACGTCGAGGCCGCCCGGCTCCCAGGTGGCGAGAAACCGCGCCTTGATGCAGTGGTGGAGCGAATAGCGGTAAGCGATGCGATTCGACGAAGACTCGAACTTGGTGATCTGCAGGATGTTCTCGGCGCCGCCCTGGACCTCTTCACCCCAGTTCCAGACCACGTATTCACGGAGTTGAAACTCCGACGGCGCTCGAGGCACGCCGCTCACGTTGAGCTCGAGCTTCGACGTCGGCTTCCACGTTCCGCGCTCCCACGTGCCCTGGTCGCTCGCCTTGAACAGATCAGGGCCGAAAAAGCGCCACTGTCGCGGATCCGCCGATTGAAACACCCGCTCCGCTTGCACGAGCCGGACGCCCGTGAACTGGACGCGCTCGCTCGCCGTAGTGATCCACGTGGCGTCGTCGAATTGGATGTTCGACACGTGTTCCGTCGCGACCGGCGATTCGTTTTTGCGTTTCGCTTCGCCGCGAAAGCGCCGAACGACGTGTGCCGGCGGCGTCGCCCGTTGGCGCGCGTGCTCGAGCTCGTACGCGACGCAGCAGGCGCAGACGGTGCGGCGTTCCTCGGTAGCTCGCTCGGTCAGCTCGTCGAAGCACGCGCGGTGCTCGCCCGAGAGCGCGCGCACTCGCCCGCGATGATTCCCCGTGGGCCGCTCGATCTCCGCCGTCGCGCAGCGCCGGACCCACTGATCGGCGTTCGTCGACTTTGCACTTCGCAGCGTCGCGACGACTCGGCCCTCCGGCATGGGCGCAAATCGGTCGAGGGCCGGTGGGATGTAAACCGGGTGGCGGAGCTTTTCACGCCGCCACGACGAGAAATGGGCGCCGAGCAGGGCCGCACGCATCGGACCCGAAGCACCCTCCGCCATTGCCCGAGCGTCCATGGTCGCCCCCATTTGCTACCGTTAATCGTACTTCGAGCGGCCCATTTCGGACAAGGCTCCGTCGCCGGTTACGCCCTGACGGCACCCGCGGCGTCGATGTAGGCGCGGAGGAGCCAACACGGAAACGCGCGTCGTTCCCGGACGTTACCGCCCGCGTCTTCGCATTGTCCGCGTTCGCGGAATCAGGGGAGCACGCGATAGACGAGGTACTGCGAACCCGCGACGACCGGTGAGAGACCCGAACGGCGACGAAACGCCGTCTCGTGCTCGCGAACGTCGCGCATGTTCGTGTACACGACGAAGATCTCGCGCGGTTCGCGCTTCGCCGCGTCGTTCAGCCGATCGAGGACGCTCCCGAGCGTCGCTTCGTCGAACGGATTGAAGAAGAAGCACACGAGCGGGCCCGACGGGGGAACGAACGTCGTCGCGTCGGCACACTCGGAACGAACGGAAGCACAGCGCTGCGACGCGCTTCGATACCCTTCGATATTTCGAACCGCGATCTCGTGGAGGGGCCGCGCGAACTCGACGCCGACGACCTCGTGGAAGGGGTAGTCGGACGCGAGCAAGAGCGCCTTCCCTTTGCCCGAGCCGTAGTCGACGAACGTGAAGCGACTCAAATCGACGTGGAGCTCGCCGAGCGCCGCGCGGAACACGTGAGTCCAGACAGGGCGATAACGTCCATGGCCGCGCTCGACGTCGTCGCCGACGATCCCCACTTCGTCGAGCGCCACCTCACCCGCGGTGTCGGTGCCGAACCGGAGATCGAACTCGGCGTCGATGCGCTGCTGCCGCGGTAGCTCCGCCGCCCAGCGCCGCACTCGCGGATGAAAGCGCCAGTAGAGCGCGTCGGTGACGACGCGCCCCACTTCTGCCGAGCCGCCCTCTCTCCACGCCGAGGCGCACGCGCGCGCCGCGTCGGTCGCGCGTGAAAATAGACGACCCGTGCCGAGCACGGAGTATTAAGCCGCCGTCGCCGACACGGCGGAACGCGACGCTGCCTTCTTCTGAGTGGCCTCGCGAGCCAAGTGACGAGCCACCGCGGGCGCCGCAAACTCCGCCCCCGCGACGAACCGCAGCAGCGGCCCGAAGCTGAACGCCGCCGAAGCACCCACGAAAAACAGCCCGGGGACCGAGCTCTCGAAATTGATCGAAAGCTTCGGAGAGCTCTCGATCCGGCGGATGCGCCCCGCGAGCGAACGGTCGAGGAACGGAATCACGCCGAGGTCCGGCTCGTAGCCAGTCCCCGCGACGAGATGATCGACGATATGCTCGCGATCCTTCCCGCTCTTCTGATCGCGAAGCCGAAGGGCGAGGCGCCCATCGTGCGGCGTGGCCGACAAAACCTCGGTGAAGGGCGTTTGCGTCGGGTTCGCGGCGGCAAAGCGCTTCTGGAGCCACCACGCGCCCCACGGGCCGTAGAGCTTGCGCGTCAGCTCGACGCGCTTGGCGTCCGGCAGAAAGTAGAACCCCTGCGGCACGCGCTGGAGAAAGAACCCCATGCGGCTCGGACCGAGCACCGACATCGGATAGAGAACACGGTGCCGGAGCTTCCGGCTCGGGGGCGGAGGCGATGCGAACGACACCGGTCCGGTCCGGGTCATGATCTCCGGACGACCGCCGGCCTCGTACGTCATCACGGCTGCTTCCAGCGCGGACTGACCGGCGCCGAGCACCACGACGTCCTTGCCGCGAAACTTCTCGTGGTCGCGATGATCCGACGTGTGCGTCACGAGCTCCTTCGGCAGGTGCTTCAGCTGCTCGGGCATGCGAGCGAAGTAGGCGAGCCCGGTCGCCATGACGACGCGCCGCGCGCGGAGCTTCTCGCCCGTTGCGAGACCGATCTCGAAGTTCAAGGCCGGCTGCGACAGGTGCGTCACCTCTACTTGTTCGAGGTGGGGTACGAGCTGCTCCTGCGCCCAGAGTCCGTACGTCGAGAACAACTCCATCGAGAGCGGCTCGGCGTGCGACAGGTTCCGAGCTCGGCAATAGTCGATCAGACCGTAGCCGCGACGAGGCGAGTAGATGCTGGTCGCAAAGTCGAGCGACTTGAGCTTCATTCCCTTCGGCATGGACCGCCATGTCTGCATCGGCGGGCCAAAAATTCGATGCTCCACCCCGAGCTCGCTGAGCTGCGCGGAGATCGAGAGTCCGTATGGTCCAGCCCCAATTATTGCAACGTCCGTGGTCTGTGTCATTGCGGTCATCGAAGCTACCGGAAGGCCATTCCCTCGGCAAGGGGGCCACTCGATTTGACTATGCGCCTCGCTGTGTGGGGCGTGAAGGGACGGACG
>DATBBD010000796.1:0-3671 GCA_036271175.1 Polyangiaceae bacterium
CGTGACGACGTTCACCGAGTTCGTGTCGGTGTACCCGCTCAAGTCGTAGCTGGCTTTGACGACGAGGTTCTTCTGGTTCTGCGGCAGACAGTGAACGACCTCTTCTTGGTTCTTCGCTTGGATCATGCATTTGAGCTGACCCGGCGTGAGATACTCGGAAGCGGCTGATTTCAGGGTGATCGTGACGGTGAGGAGCTCGCCGTCCTTCACGTCGTACGTCTCGTCGAACGTGAGCGGGATGGCGCCTTGCGTGCCCTCGGCGTGCACCGTGTGCTTGCCGGGGTCGATCGAGAATTTCTTCGTGAGCGACGTCGACGGCACGGCGCGCTCGTCGAACGTGACGGTGAGATCCGTGACGCCCGCGGGTGGAACGAAGGTGACGTGCGGGATGCGCCCGAGGAGCTCCTCGAGACGTTCGCGCGCCGCGCGCATGACGGCCGAGTCGCGTTTCTTGATGCCGTCCTCGAGCGCCTTCTGCGTGTCGCGCAGCGCATCGATGAGATGGCCGCTGCGGCGTTCGCACGACGCGAGGTGAAGACGCGTGCGCGGTTGCTCTTCGAGCTCGAGCGATTTCTTGTCCTTCGTGATGCACTCGTCGAGGTGACCCGCGAGGTCCGCTTTCAGACCTTCGGTCGCGAGCTGAATCCACTCGGGCAAATGAGCGACGGGCTGCGTCAGCGCGGGTTGCGCGAGCGTGTTCGACGTGTCGACGGGCGGCGGCGGAGGAGGCGGCGGTGGGGGAGGCGGCGCGGCCGTTTGCGTCGGAGGCGGCGGCGGCGGCGCCGCGATTTGCGTCGGCGGTGGTGTTGGAGCAGTGACGCCGACGCCGACCGTCTTCTGCGCGTCGGCGAACTGCGTTCGAATGTTCGGCGTGGTCCCCGACGAAGGCAGGTGCACGCTCGGCGATTGCTGTAGCGCGGCCGCGAACTGCGCGCGCGCCTCGTCGCCCTGCCCGAGCTGCGACATGACCATGCCGAGCGCGACGAGGACTTGGGCTCGCGTGTTATTGGTGCAGTGCCCACGACGGCACTTTTCGAGGGCCTCGGTGAGCTTTCGCTTGGAGTCACCGAACGCAGCCGTCGGGTAGTCGTCCTGCATCGTCTGCTGGACGGTCGCGAGGGCGGCGACGTCGTCGTTGCCGGCTTGGGCCGCTCGGGCACCGGCGAACGAGAGTGCGAGCACCACGAGCGCGGCGCAAATTCGCCGTGAAGTCACGGGGGCCTACAGTAGCGGAACCGTTGGCGTCTGTGGAATCAGTTGCAGCCGCAGCCGCCGCCGCCGCCGCCGAAGCCGCCCGTTGCACCTTCGGAAACCGCGCGCACGTGCTCGTCGAAGCCCGTCGACATGTCATCGGGGCTCATCGAAGGGTGGGCGAGCGTCTGGCGCTCGTACGGCGCGACGCTGGCGCAGCCGGAAGCGAGACCGAGGGCGACGGCGAAGAAACCGAGTACCATCACCTTGCGAGCGTTGCGCATCCGAGCCTCCTGCGGGAAGGGACTGCACGGTTTGGGCCACCCGGATGGGCCTCGAAATACGGGGATTTGGGGGCGAATGCTGGGTCCATGGCTAGCCGACGCTGGATCGGCGATCCCCCATCCGACCCCAAACAATCGTGCAGATCGTTCGGATCCGAACGGATTGCTTGCTTCGGTACGCCTGGTGCTTCCACAATTCGCCCAATGCGTCGAGTGCTTGCCGTCGGGGTCGTGGTCGCAGCGTCGGTCGGCGCGGTGTTGGTCGCGTGCGATCTCGAGGTCGACACGAAGTACGGACCGCACTCGGGTCTGTCGAAGAACAACCTGCCCACGCCGCCGCCGTCGGACGCGGCGCCCGGCGGGGACGGCGGGCTCACGTGCGGGACCCCCGTCGACGCCGGCGCCTGTTCGGTGACGTACTCGGCCGACATCTGGCCGAAGATGCAGGGCACCTGGCACTGCAGTGATGCCAAGTGCCATGGCGCGAACGCAAACGCGCCGTTCGGGATGGACACGGCGGACGATGCGTACAACGTTCTCCTGAACTACAACATCGGCACCAAGCCGTACTTCAACCCGTGCTCGATCGACCCCGACGCCTCCGCATTCGTGTGCAACGTCTCGAACCCCAATTGCGGGACCGCGCAGATGCCGTTCCCCGACAACACGCTCGGCTCGGGCCCGATGTCCGGCTCCGATCTGACGACCGTGACGACGTGGGTTCAGTGCGGCGCGCCGAAGAACTGATTCGCTCTCATGGATAAGCTGCTCGCGCGCCTCGAGCGCCGTCTCGGCCGATTCGCCGTGCCGAACCTCACGTGGGTGATCGTCGCCGGCATGGCCGTCGTCTACGTGCTCCAGATGTTGCGGCCGGGCTTCTCGAACCTGCTCGTGTTCGATCTCGAGTCGGTGAAGCACGGGCAAGTGTGGCGGCTCTTCACGTACATCTTCGTTCCGCCGCAGAGCATGCTCTTCGCGTTCTTGCGGATCTGGTTCGTGTGGTGGGTGGGCGCGCAGCTCGAGGCGCAGTGGGGCGCGTTCAAGTACGACCTCTATTGGCTCATCGGCATCGTCGGGACGACGACGGCGGCGGCGTTCACGGGCATGGACACCGCGACGAGCTCGTACCTCACGGACACGTTGTTCCTGGCGTACGCGACCATGTTTCCGGACGAGACGATCCTTCTCATCATCTTGCCGGTGCGCGCGAAGTGGCTCGGGTGGCTCTCGGGCGCGCTGCTCGGGTTCTTGTTCGTCACGGGGACGTGGGCGGATCGCGCGGGGATCCTCGCGGCGACGGGGAATTATCTTCTCTTCTTTTCGGGTCACTGGATCGATTGGTTCAAGTCGCGACGCCTTCAGAATCGGCAGCGCGCGCGCCGCGTGTCGATGACGGAACCGGCGAAGCCGAAGACGAGCGGCCGCACGTGCGCGATCTGCGGCGCGAGCGAGGACGACGGCGCCGACATTCGCGTGTGCTCGTGCGAGAAATGTGGCGGCGTTCCTAGGACGCTTTGCCTTCCGCACGCACGGAACCACTGAAGAACATCACCGCGCCGACGACGCCGAGCACGAGCCACACCGTGAAGTGCGGGTCGACCGGATACAACCCGAGATCGCGGAAGGCATCACACCGTGAGGACGATCTTCCCGAACGTCTCGTTCTTCTGCATCGACTCGTGGGCTTCGCGTACGCGCTCGAGCGGAAGGACCTTCTCGATGACGGGCGCGAGCTTCTCGTCCTCGAAGAGCGGCGCGAGCTCGTGCTCGAGCATGTGCGCGGCGCGAATTTTTTCTTCGAGTGGGCGCGCGCGAAGGACGGTGCCGATGATGGTCGCTCTCTTGTGTAGAAGAGCGCCGAGCGCGAGCTGCGCACTCGCGCCGGCGACGAGGCCGATGACGACGATGCGGCCGCGTAGAGCGACGCACGCGAGATCTTCGGTGACGTAATCGCCGCCGGCGAGCTCGATGATCACGTCGGCGCCGCCGCCCATCATCGCGGTCACGGCGTCGGCGAAGCGGCCGTCTTTCGGGACGACGCCGCCTTCGAGGCCGAGCTTCTTCGCGCGATCGATTTTGTCCGCGGTGCGCGCGGTGCCGAACGGACGCGCGCCGAGGGCTCGCGCGATCTGCGTCGCGGCCGTGCCGACGCCGCTACCGACCGCCGAGATCAAGACGCGCTCGCCCGCGCGAAGG
>DATBBD010000797.1:0-5853 GCA_036271175.1 Polyangiaceae bacterium
CCCAGTTCACGCCGCCGCGCGAGTCGTGAGCGACGGCCCAGAGGTGAAAATTCAATCCAACGTTGGGCGGAAACAACGCGGCGTTGGCGCTCGAGATCTGAGGCGCGTGCAGGTTCGTCGCGTGGTCGTCGATGTAGCCCTTGGTTGCGTCGCCGAGGAGCTTCACCTCGTTCGTCACCGAGCCGTTGTCGACGTAGTAGTCGATCCACGCTTGCTCGTAGATCGTGCCGCCGCTCACCTGTTCCTGAACCGCATCATGCTCGACGCTGCTCGAGTCGGTCACCAAGGTGATGCCGTGATCGGGGCAATCATTTTCGCTCGCGGTCGTGCAGGCGGCGATCGACGCGCCCGCGACTTCGACGGCGGGGCCCGCGTCGGATTTACGAGCGGGTTCGCCGCCATCATGGGCGCGACCGGCGTCACTGCCGCCGCCGTCGATGATGCCGAATCCGGCGTCGTGCCCGCCGTCGACGAAGCTCGTGCCGGCATCTTTCACGAACCCCGCGTCGAACGGCGACGCATCGGCCGCGTCCGACGAGCCCGCGTCGGTTTGCGGGGGCCCTCCCGACGTGCTTCCGCCGAGCTCGAGCGGAATGCAGTCGACACCGACGCACTCGGCCGGAGCGTCCCTGCCGTCGATCTTGAAATAAGGAGCGTTCAGCTTGGGATTTGCGTTCTGAAAGCTCTCGTATGCGTAAACGGACAGGTAACCCACGACGAAATCGTCGGGCCCGAGGACGTCACCGGTGCTCGAGAGGCATTGGATGGGGAACTCGTTCTCCCCGGCGTTCAGATTTGGCTGCACCTTGCCGGCGCACGCGACGAAAAAGACGTACGCGAGCCCGTACGGCGGCTGTTTCTTGTTCGTCGGCGGCGGCCGACTCGAGATGATGTCCTTCGAGATCGGGAACGTGACCTCGGGGCCCGTCAGAGGAGCGCTCAGCGACTTGATGAACCCACTGAGCGCGTCACCCGTGAAGCAATCGGCGTACAGATCGCCGGCGGGGTTCTCGCAGCCCGGGTACCAAGTGATCTGGATGTTGCGCGGCGGCACCTTCGGATCCTGGAGCACGTTCGGATCTTTCGGGCCGTCGTCGTAAAGCATGTCGAGCTTCACGGTGTCGCCCGGCTTCGCGTAGGGCTTGTCCTTTTGCACCGCGAGGACGCGCAGGCTCTGCACCTTGCTTCCCGACGTGAACCCGGGCGCGCACGACAGCGCGAGCGACGAGACGGCGGCGAGCGGGAGAACGCGACGGAAGGTCACGCGGCGGGCGCGGTGAGTCGAAGGATCGCGACGGCTCATGTCAGAGCTCCCCTCGAAACCCGATGCTCGGGATGATGGGCAGGCCCGTCTGGTAAGAGCTCTTCGTGTAGTTGTAGTTGTACGCGAGCCCCTCGGCGGCAGGGTTGTTGTAGGCGTTCTGCACGTCGAGGTAGGCGGAGAAACGCCAGTCTTTCATCTGCCACGCTTTGTCGATGCGGATGTCGAGCTGATGGAAGAGCGGGAGGCGCGAGCTGAAGGGCTGGCCCTGAATCGGCGTGTACGCGCCGGCGTCGGCCGCATAGAGCGCCGGGAGCCCCGGCGCTTTGATCACCGGGGTGGCCAGTGAGCCCGAGATCAGGCGAAATCGAGCGCCGACTTCCCAGCCGCGGCCGAGGCGATAACTCCCGAGGACGGTCAAGTTGTGCGTCTGATCGTACTGAAAGAGGTACTCGGGTTCATCGGGATGATCGCGCCGGATGCTCCGCGACAGGGTGTACGCGAGCCAGCCGAAGAAGCGCTTGTCCGGCTTGTACTTGAGCAAGAGCTCCATACCGACGACGTAACCGGTGCCGGCGTTGTCGTAGACGTAGAGCGGCCCGAGGCTCTCCGAGCGAGCGACGAGGTGCGTCAGATCCTTGAAGTACCCTTCGACGCTCATCTCGATTTGATGCGTGAACTCTTGCTCCATGCCGACCGAGTAGTGAATGGAGCGGTTCGAGAGCAGGCCCGGCGTGCCGAACACCGCGTTCGTCTCCTGGAACTGCGGGGGCTGCGCGAAAATGCCGACGCCGCCTTTCACCGTGGTGCGGAGCCGTCGCTCGTCGAAGGGGCGGTCTTCTTCCGCAGTGCCGCCGACGAAGTCGTAGCGGCCGTTGATGCGCGGGCTCACGTCGGTGTGCCCGGTGTCGCGCGCGTAGTCGAGGCGAACCCCGGGAACGATGAGCGCGCGGCGGCTCGGACGGACCTCGCCCTCGGCGTACCAAGCCGGACGGAACGCGGTGCTGCTCGCGTCGGTCTCGAGGATCGGTCGCGTCGAGAGCGGCCCCGGGTCGGGCTCACCGGGCGCGGGCGCGGCGGGCGCGCGCACGATGAAGTGATAGGGCGCGGTGAGAAAGTCCAAGCCCGCATGCAGGACGAACCCGCGGATGATCTTGAAGCTCAGCTCGCTGCGGAGCGAGATTGGGTTGGCGTTCGCCTTGAAAGCGACGGGTCCGAGCGCGAAATCGAAGCCCGTCTTGCCGACGGCGGCCATCGCGTAGAGGTCGACGCTTTTCGAGAGCTCGTTCGTGTACAGCGCCTGCGCCGTGTAAAAGCTCGTGCCGAACGTCAGATTGCCGGCAAACGCCGGCTCGTTCGCCGACGGATCTTGCAGCAGGACCTGCAAGCGATCGTCTGAACCGAAGAAGCGCGCGCTGAAGTGCGACTTCGGCGTGGGCTTGTCGTCGACGATGAGCTGGTAATCGTAATAGACGGGCGCGGTGGTGACGCTCGTCCCTGCCGATTTCAGCACCGGCTTGAGCCACGCATCGACCCAGCTCCGGCGACCGGCGGCGGCGAACGTCCAATTTCCGCCGAGTGGCCCCTGCACGACCGCGCGTGTGTCGATGAGGTCGGCCTGCACCATCGCGTGGAAGCAACCGTATTTCTCGATCGGCTTGCCGTAGTCACCGGTGCACTGCGTGTCGGGTTGACGGAGCGCGACGTCGACGACACCGCCCATGACTTGGCCGTATCGCGCGCTGAAGTTGCCCGGATAAAAGTCGATCTTGTCGAGCAGCTCGGTCGGGATCGTGCTCGAAAGTCCGCCGAAGTGATAGATGAGCGGAACCGCGGCGCCGTCGACGAACACTTGCGTGTCTTGCGGGGCACTCCCGCGCACGATCAAGAGCCCAGCGAACCCCGGCGGACGCGCGACGCCCGGCAAGCTCTGGATCGAACGGAGCGCGTCACCCGACGTTCCCGGAATGCGCTCCATCTCGCGTCGCTCGATCGTGCGCTTCGTGACTTCGCGCGGCGGGCGCTCGCCGGACACGGTGACTTCGATGCCGACCGGCACGACGGCGAGTCGATAGATGACGTCGGTCGCTTCGCCGACGGTGACCTCTTCGTCCACGTCGATCGCGACGAAGCCCGCGGCAGTGACGTGCACGTGGTACTTGCCCGGCGGCACCCCTTCGAGCACCCACTTACCTTGCGCGTCAGCGGTCACGGTCACCGTGGCGCCGTCGGGCTTGGTTACGGTGATGACCGCGCCGGCGATCGCGGCGTCGACGGAAGCGACGTGAATCGTGCCACCGAGGTTACCGACCGTCGGCGCCTTCTGCGCTTCGGGCGGCGCTTCGACCTCCTTCAAGGTGAACGTGTATTTGTACGGAATGCGCACGGCGATCGGCGTTCCGTCTCGCGTCGCGGGCTCGAACTCGAAGCCGAGTGCGGCTTGCACCGCGGCCTCGTCGAAGCCGTGTCCGGCGGGCGCCGCGACTTCCGCGCGCGTCACTTTTCCGGTCTTGTCGATGTTCAGATAGAGAATGACCTCGGCCTGAATACCGGCTTTTTGCGCATCGGGCGGGTACGTCGCCTCGACGAACTTCGTCTGCCGAGGCATGACAATCTTCTGCTCGGGTTGTCCTGCGCTCGGGCGCACGACTGCCGTGCCCGGTCCGCGCGGCACGGCACCTTCGCCTCCGGTCGGCGCGTCGTCTTGCGCTGACGCAATGCGCGAAGTGAGAAAGAAAGCGGTCGCGAGCAGGCCGACGCCTGTGCTCCACGCCGTTCGCGAGTAGACGTGCCTAGAAACGGGCATGCGAGCGGCCGTCGAGTAACGCGTCACGCGCTCGGCGACAACCCCGGCGTCTCTTCCTTGTATCGCGTCGCTCGTTCGTGGAAGATGGGGACCGGCGGGCGCACGCTCCGTCGGGCCTGGTCCCGGCGACCCCATCGACATGACCTACGTCTCGTCGGCATGGCGAAAGCCAGCCCATCGCTTCGCACCTCCCTCGCTCCACCGCTACCGCACGGTTGCGGTGCTGCTCGCCGTGGCGCTCGCACCGCTCGCTTGCCGCGACCCCCAATCGGGCGGCACACGGCACTTCGTGAAGGTTCCCGCGGAGGCCGGCCCCGCCGTGGCGCCGGTCACCTGCGACCCGAACGCCGCCAATGACGAGCAAGCCGACGGCGGCTGCGCGTGCCTGCCGGGGTTCACGGGCGATGGCGTCACGTGCACCGACGTCGACGAATGCGCGGACCCGAAGCTGAACGACTGCGACTCGAACGCCGCGTGCACGAATCGACCCGGCGGGTTTTCCTGCAAGTGCAAGGACGGCTTCGTCGGCGACGGAACGGCGTGCACCAACAGCAACGCGTGTACCGGCGCAGAAGACACGTGCGATCCGAACGCGACGTGCGCGACCGGCGACGCGGGCACGTCGTGTCAGTGCAAGCCCGGGTTCACCGGCGACGGCAATTCGTGCACCGACGTCGACGAGTGCAACGACCCGAAGCTCTTTTCCTGCGCGAACAACGCCGTTTGCCAGAACACTTTCGGCGGTTACACGTGCGCGTGTGCGCCCGGCTTCACCGGCGACGGCAACGTCGCGTGTCGTTCGCTCTGCGACGGCGTCGCCTCGACGGTGTGTGCGACGCAGGGGCTCTGCCGCGTCACAGGGCAAGCGCCGGTGTGTGACGCCTGTTCGCCCGGTTTCACGGGTTCTGGGGCAACATGCACGGCGAGCACGACGTGTCAGGCGGCGTGTGACGGCGTCGGCACCGACGACGCGCCGAACTCGGTGTGCAACGCCGACGGCAGTTGCACCTGCGCGCCCGGGTACTCCGGTTCACCAGGAAGTTGCGTCGACGTCGACGAGTGCAAGGCGATGACGGCGAGCTGCGGCGACAACACCGATTGCACGAACCTGCCGGGCGGATACGCCTGCTCGTGCAAGCAAGGCTACGCGCTCGATGCGACCGGCAAATGCGCGAACGTGAACGAGTGCGCGGAGACGCCCGGCCCGTGTCACCCCGACGCGACGTGCACCGACACGAACCCCGGATTCACCTGCGCGTGCAAAGCAGGGTTTTCCGGCGACGGGTTCACGTGCAAGGACGTGAACGAGTGCGCGACGAACAACGGCGGCTGCGCCTCGACGGCGACCTGCCTGAACCAGCGCGGCACCTCGACGTGCCAGTGCACGCCGCCCCTCGTCGGTGACCCGAGTGATTGTCACTGCGATCTCAGCGGGATCTGGGGCGTCCGCGAGGACGTGAGCACGTGCTGGGCCGACGTCCCGATCATGCAAGGGGCGGATCAGGACCTCATCTCGTCGGGCAGCATCGAAGCGACGACCTGGGAGCTCCACGAGTTCACGTACGACGGCAATCAGCTCGAGGTCGACAAAAAGGGGTGCGGCTCCGACAAGACGCCCGATCTCGTGAGCCCGCTCTTCCGCGAGACGTACTCGTCGTACATTCCGCTGGCCGAGTACGACAGCGCCGCGATCGCGAAGGGGAAACCCTTCGCCGCTCCGGGGCTCATCCCGGGAAGCTCATTTTCGACGCCGACCGAAGCGGCCGTGCTCGGCATCGACCTCGGG
>DATBBD010000798.1:0-2123 GCA_036271175.1 Polyangiaceae bacterium
AATACGAGGGATCGTTCGAAGAGCGGCGCCTCGCGCATCATCAAGGGCTCGCCTGGACTCGCTTGCTCGGTGCGTACGCCCGCGCGTCCTTGCGCGTCACGCCGGACGACTTCGACCTCGAGGAGGATCTGCGCGTCCGAATCGAGCGGGCGCGCGCCGGGGGCCCCGTGCTCGGCCAAGTGTGCCAGTTCTCCGACGGCGAAGCGCCGCATCATCCGGGCGGTTGCCCCGCAGAAGCGACGAGCGTCGCGGAGCTCCTCCGCACGTTGGTGTGGGACCTCGGACTCTGAGCGAGCTACGATGAGCGAGACATGACGACGAGCCGCTTCGCGCCGAACGCCGACACGGACGCGCAGGGCGCCGGGCGAGCGACGAATCGACCGGGCCGAGCGGCGGAGTACGTCTTGAAGAGCCGTGGCCTCACGGTGCGGAATTTCCGTCGCATCGTGGTGCTGCTCGTCGCGCTCATCGTCGTCCCCACGTTCTTGCTACTCGGGCTCGGCATTTTGCTCCTCGTCATGCGCGAGTCGGAGTCGCACCTCTTGATGGGCACGTTCGTCCTCGGCTTGAGCGGCGCCGCGGCGACCGGCGTGATCCTGGTCTGGGTGTTCGTCAGCCGCGAAGCGAACCTTTCGCAACTCCAAACGGATTTCGTCTCCAAGGTGTCGCACGAGCTCAGGACGCCGCTGACGTCGATCCGGCTGTTCTCGGAGACACTGGCGCTCCGGCGCGGCGACACCGCGGCCGAAGAAAAGTGCATCCAGGGGCTCACCCGCGAAAGCGAACGCCTTCAGGCGCTCATCGATCGCTTGCTCGACTGGGGCCGCATGGAGAGCGGCGGGCGCGATTACACGATCCGTGAAACCGACGTGTACGGCATCGTCGACGAGGCGGTGACGGCGTTCGAGCCCATTCGCGAGCGGCGGAACGCGACACTCAGCGTGTCCTTGCCGAAAGGGCTTCCGTCGATCGACGCCGATCGCGGCGCGATGAGCGACGCGCTCTTCAATCTGCTCACCAACGCATACAAATACGGTGGCGATCCGGCGAAGGTCGATCTCGCGGTCTCGTCCGACGGGAGAAGCGTGCGCATTTCCGTGAGCGACAACGGCGGGGGCATTCAGCCCGCCGAGCACAAGCGCATCTTCCAGAAGTTCTACCGAGTGGACGACCGCCTCTCGCGGGAACGCGAGGGGTCGGGGCTCGGCCTCGCCATCGTCAAGCACGTGATGCGGGCTCATCGAGGCCGCGTGGAGCTCGTGAGCGAGGCCGGGAAGGGGAGCACCTTCACGCTGGTGGTTCCCCACGCGAAAAGAGCTTAAGAAGGGGCGTGCCCGGGCCCGACAAGAAGCGGATCCTGATCGTCGAGGACGACGAGAGCATTTCGCTCGGGCTTCGGATGAACCTCGAAGCCGAGGGGTACGAGGTGAGCGTCGCCGAGGACGGCGAGGCCGGCCTCGATCGGGTGCGCACCGGCGATCCCCTCGACCTCGTCGTGCTCGACGTGATGCTGCCGCGTCGCAACGGCATCGAGGTGCTCCGGCTCCTTCGCTCCGAGGGAAACAGCGTTCCGATCATCGTCTTGAGCGCGCGCGGCGCCGAGATGGACAAGGTGCTCGGCCTCGAGCTCGGTGCCGAAGATTACGTCACCAAGCCGTTCGGGCTCGCCGAGCTTCTCGCGCGCGTTCGCGCGGTGCTCCGACGCGATGCGATCGCCCGGCCGCGCTCGGAAGAAATCGTGCGGACCGCGGACATCGAGATCAACGCTGCGACGCACCAGGTCGTGAAAGCCGGCAAGGTCGTGCCGCTCACGCCGACCGAGTTCGACATCCTCTGGTGTCTGGTCGAAGCGGGCGGACACGTGCGCTCACGCGAGCAGATCAAAGCCAGCGTGTGGGGGCCCGGACACCACGGGACGCCGCGCACGATCGACAATTTTCTCGCGCAGCTCCGCGCGAAGCTCGAGCCGGATCCCTCGGAGCCGCGACACCTTTTGACGGTGCGCGGCGTGGGATACCGGTTTCAGATGTGACGCCCGCGTAGGCAGCCGAGCGAGGTTGCCGATGGCCGCCGCCCTTTGCTACACCTCTCTGCCCTCCGGAAAAGAACCCGAGAACCCGTGG
>DATBBD010000799.1:0-7649 GCA_036271175.1 Polyangiaceae bacterium
GCTCGGATCACGACAAGTACTCCTGGTGCAACGCCGCCTACGCGATGGCGACCAACATCAACCGCTCGTTCAAGCTGTACGGCTGGTGCTCGCGCATCCGCGGCATCGAGGCGGGCGGCGCAGTCGAAGGGCTCCCGACGCACACGTTCCCGACCGACGAAGGCGGCGTGGACATGACCTGCCCGACCGAGATCGGCATCAGCGATCGCCGCGAAGCGGAGCTCGCGAAAGCCGGCTTCATGCCGCTCATTCATCGCAAAAACTCGGACTTTGCGGCGTTCATCGGCGCGCAATCGCTGCACAAGCCCGCCGTCTACGAAGATCCGGACGCGACGGCGAACGCCGCGCTCGCGGCTCGGCTCCCGTATCTCTTCGCGACGTGCCGCTTCGCGCACTACTTGAAGTGCATCGTTCGCGACAAGGTCGGCTCGTTTCGCGAGCACGAAGAGATGCAGCGCTGGCTCCAGAACTGGATCATTCAGTACGTGGACGGCGATCCTCAGCACTCGAGCGAAGAAACCAAGGCGCGGCTACCGCTCGCGGCGGCAGAGGTCGTGGTCGAGCCGGCCGAGGGCGCACCCGGCTACTACAATTCGAAGTTCTTCTTGCGGCCGCACTACCAGCTCGAGGGCCTCACGGTGTCCTTGCGCCTGGTCTCGAAGCTGCCGTCCAGCAAGGCTCAATAGGGATAGCCGCTCGCGATAAGTCGAGCAGCGAGGGCCATGGCAGAGCTCACTTCGAAAGTGCGACTGCAGCCGTCGCTGCTCGATCGGCTCACCGACACCGAGCCCGATCGCACTTCGGAGTCGCGTGAACGCCGCGTGCTGTCGACGGCGCAGCTCCGCCGCAGCGTGCAGCGCGATCTTTCCTGGCTCTTCAACGCGATCCGCCTCGACGCCGTTCAGGATTTGAGCGCGTATCCCGAGGTCATGCGCTCCGTCGTGAACTACGGCTTGCCCGATCTCGCGGGTCGTCCGGTCTCGAGCCTCGACGTTCCCGTCCTCGAGCGCACGCTTCGTCGCGTCATCTGGGAGTTCGAGCCGCGGCTCCTTCGCGACACGCTGAAAGTGACGCTCGCTAAAGATCCGGAGCTCGCCGGACACAACATGCTCTGCTTCGACATCGAGGCAGATCTCTGGTCGGACCCCATCCCGATTCGCCTCTATTTGCGAACGGACATCGATCTCGAGGACGGCAAGGTGCGTGTTTCGGAGCCGGGTGCAGGTAGCCCGAGCTAATGGACGCGCGGCTTCTCGATTATTACAACCGCGAGCTTCAGCACTTACGGGAGATCGGCGGCGAGTTCGCCAAGCAGTTTCCCAAAGTGGCTGGCCGCCTCGGGCTCGACGCGTTCGAGTGCGCCGACCCCTACGTCGAGCGGCTTCTCGAAGGGTTCGCGTTTCTGGCCGCTCGCGTGCAGCTCAAGATCGACTCCGAGTTTCCGAAGTTCACCGAGCAGCTCCTGGAGATGGTGTGTCCGCACTATCTCCCATCGACGCCGTCCATGGCCGTCGTGCAGTTTACGCCGAGCTACAAGCAAGGGTCGCTCGCGTCCGGCGTCGCGATCCCTCGCAATACGATCCTGCGAAGTAGCACCGGCCGCGGTCGCTACACCCCGTGCGAATACCGCACCGCGCACGACGTCACGCTCTGGCCGATTTCGCTGACGAGCGTCGTGCACACGACGTCGCTCTCCGATCTCGGCGACATCAAACTGCCGGGGCGTCGCGCGCCCAAGTCGTCGCTTCGTCTCCGGTTTTCCACAGAAAACGGCATCCCGTTCAACAAGCTGTCGCTCGATCGGTTGCCGCTCTTCGTCCGCGGCAACGAACCGGCGGCGATGCGTCTCTACGAGCTGGCGCTGTCCGGACCGCTCGCGTCGGTGATGCGTCCGCCCGATCGCTCGTGGCAAGTGTGGAATCGGTCGCCGCCGCTCCAGCGCAAAGGGTTCTCCGACGACGAAGCGCTGCTCCCGTACGGCCGTCGATCGTTTCGCGGTTACCGGCTCTTGCACGAATACTTCGCGCTGCCGAGTCGGTTCCTGTTCGTCGAGCTCACCGGGCTCGGGCCGGCGATCCAGCGTTGCGAAGGCACCGAGCTCGAGGTCATCGTCTTGCTCGATCGCCACGACTCGCTCGTCGAGAACGCCGTCTCGCCAGCGGGGCTTTTGCCGTTCGCGACTCCGGCGATCAATCTGTTCCCTCGCAAAGCCGATCGCATTCACCTGACGAACGCCGCTCCCGACTATCACGTGGTCGCGGATCGAACACGCCCGCTCGATCTCGAGGTGCACTCTGTCGTCGACGTCGTGGGTTTCGGAACGAGCACCGACGTCCGGCAACGCTTCCTTCCGTTCTACGCTTGCACCGAGCGCCTCGACGCGAACTCCGAGACGGGCTCTTACTACGCCGTCCACCGGCGCCGGCGAGTGGGCGGCGCACAGCACAAGGGCGCGAACCACTCCGGCTACTCCGGAGCCGAGGTGTTCGTGTCCCTCGTCGACGGCCAACACGGGCCGTTTCGCCCGACGTTGCGCCAGCTCGCGGTCGATACGCTGTGCACCAATCGCGATTTGCCGCTCCAGATGAGCATCGGACACGGTCGAACCGATTTCGCCGTCGATTCCGGCGCGCCGGTCGATTCGGTGCGCGTCGTCGCTGGGCCGTCGCCGCCGCGAGAGTCGCATGCCTGGGGAGAAACGACGTGGCGTCTCATCAGCCATCTGTCACTCAACTACCTGTCGATCAGCGATCTCGACGACCAACGGGGCGCGGCCACCCTGCGCGAGTTGCTCGGTCTCTACGCCGATCTCGGCGACGCCCACACGCGCCGTCAGATCGAGGGCGTGCGGTCGGTGAGCACGTCGCCCATCGTGCGGCGTGTGGGGCCCGGAGGCGCCGCCGCATTCGCCCGCGGGCTCGAAGTGACGCTAGAATGCGACGAGACGGCGTTCGAGGGGTCGAGCGTGTTCTTGCTGGGGTCGGTCATGGAGGAATTTTTCGCGAGGTACGCCAGCCTCAATTCGTTTTCGGAAACGGTGTTGAGAAGCAGTCAGCGAGGGGATCTCATGCGATGGCCAAGCCGAGCGGGAAACCGTCCGACGCTCTGAACGTTCTGAACGAGCTCGAACGAGATCCACACTCGTTCGACTTCCACGTCGCGCTCCGGCGACTCGAATGCGCATTTCGCGATCGCCCGCGCTTCGGTACCGCGGTGCGCCCCTCCGAAGAGCCGGTGAGAATCGGCCAAGAGCCGTCGATGGCGTTCGCGCCGGCCGAGCTCGCCGATTTCAAGCAGCGGAGCGACGGCGGGCCGTCGCGGCTGTCGGTCGCGTTCATGGGATTGTTCGGCCCGAACGGGGCCTTGCCCACGCACCTCACCGAGTTCGCTCGCGATCGATTGCGCAACGCGGGCGACGCGACCTTCGCGCGCTTTGCCGACATCTTCCATCATCGTATCTTTCTTTTGTTCCATCGCGCGTGGTCGAGCACTCAACCCGCCGCGGAGCACGATCGCCCCGAGCAGGACCGCTTCCGGCGCTACATCGGTTCGATCACCGGGTTCGGCGCGAAGCCGGAGAACGACGCGCTCGATCGCGACGTAACCCTCTATTACGCAGGACTTTTCGCGACGGCGAATCGGAGCGCGGAAGGGCTCGCGAGCCTGCTCTCCGACTACTTCGACATGCCGATCCGCATCGAGGAGTTCGTCCGCGAATGGGGCGATCTGCCGGAGTCGTCTCGATTTCGCCTCGGCGGGTCGGAAGAGACGTCGGCGCTCGGACGCACGTCGGTCGTCGGCGCGCGGGTGCTCCTCTGCCAGCAAGGGTTTCGCGTCGTGATGGGACCGCTCGAGCGCGACACGTTCCGGCGTCTCTTGCCGGGCGGCGCGGCGCTCGAACGGCTCGCGGCCCTCGTCCGCGCGTACGCCGGCGAGGAGTTCACCTGGGACGTGCGCCTCGTGCTCTCCGAAGACGCGACCGAGCCGCTGCGCCTCGCGAAAAATGGTCGTCTCGGGTGGAACTCGCGGCTCGGCGCCGCCGGTCGCGTCGAAGACGTGATCGTCAACCCGTCGTCGAATCAGACGCGGCGCTCGGCGGGCGCACGCCGACCCACTTCTGCTCTCCGGGTGCCGGCAAACGGCGCCCTTCGAGAAACCAGAGACCCGAGAGGACCGTCCGATGTCCGAGATTAGCCGAGTCGCCCTGTTCGGGAAGCTCAACACCCTCACCTACCGCAGCATCGAGAGCGCGACGCTCTTCTGCAAGATGCGCGGCAATCCTTACGTCGAGCTCGTGCATTGGCTGCATCAGCTCTTCGAGTCGCAGAACTCGGATGCGCAGCGTATCTTGCGGCATTTCCAGGTCGACCCTGCTCGGCTCTCCGCCGACCTGACCGAAGCCCTCGACCGGTTACCGCGCGGAGCCACCTCGGTTTCCGATCTGTCGGTACAAGTCGAAGAATCGGTGGAGCGCGCGTGGGTGTACGCCAGCCTCCTCTTCAATCAATCGCGCGTGCGAAGCGGCCACCTGCTCGTCGCGATGGCGAAAACGCCGTCGCTCCGGAACGCGCTCAACGGCATCTCGCGCGAGCTCGGGAAGATCAAGGTCGACGCGCTCACCGAGTCGTTCGGGAAGATCACCGCGGGTTCGGCGGAAGACGCCGACGACGTCCCCGCCGACGCGGCGAAGGCTCCGGACGGCCAGCGTGTCGCGCCGGCAGCGATGGGAAAACAGGAAGCGCTCGAGCGGTACTCGGTCGATCTCACCGAACGGGCGCGGAGCGGCGAGCTCGATCCAATCCTCGGTCGCGACGACGAGATCCGGCAAATCATCCACGTGCTCCTCCGCCGCCGTCAGAACAATCCGATCCTCACCGGCGAGGCCGGCGTCGGAAAAACGGCGGTCGTCGAGGGGTTCGCCCAGCGTATCGCGCGCGGCGACGTGCCCCCGGCGCTCGAGCACGTCACGTTGCGCGCGCTCGACATCGGGCTCTTGCAAGCCGGCGCGAGCATGAAGGGGGAGTTCGAATCGCGCCTCCGGCAGGTCATCGACGAAGTGCAGGCATCGGCAAAGCCGATCATCTTGTTCATCGACGAAGCGCACACCTTGATCGGCGCGGGCGGCACCGCCGGCACGGGCGACGCCGCGAACCTGCTCAAGCCGGCTCTCGCTCGCGGCAAGCTCCGCACCATCGCGGCGACGACGTGGGCCGAATACAAGAAGCACATCGAGCCCGATCCGGCACTCACGCGGCGCTTTCAGGTCGTGCAAGTCGCCGAGCCGACGGCACCGAAGGCGCTCCTCATGATGCGCGGAGTCGCCGCGCAGCTCAGAAATCACCACAAGGTCGAGCTCCTCGACGAAGCGCTCGGCGCCGCGGTCGAGCTGTCCGCGCGGTACATCCCCGACCGGCATTTGCCCGACAAGGCCGTGAGCTTGCTCGACACGGCGTGCGCGCGCGTCGCGATGACGCAGCACGCGGTGCCCCCGGAGATCGAGAACACGCGGCGTCACATCGACGCGCTTCAGGTGGAGCTCGAGATCATCGGTCGCGAGCACGCGCTCGGCGTCGACGTGGGCACGCGCGAAGAAGTCGCACAAAAGTCGCTCGGCGAAGAAAAAGCGTCGCTCGCGACGCGCGAGGCGCGGTGGAAACTAGAGAAGGAGCTCGTCCAACGCATCGTCGCGGCGGAAGCCAAGCTCGTCCCCAAAGTCGCTCCGACAAAACAAGAAGCCGGCGCAAGTCCATCCGATCGAGACGCCGCGGCGCCCACGGACCGCGACGCGTCCGTTGCGCCCGTTGCGCCCGTTGCGCCCGTTGCACCTGTTGCGGTCGTCGCGGTCGTCGCGCGCGACAACGCCGCCATCGCGGAGCTGAATCGCCTTCGCACCGAGCTGTCGACGCTTCAGGGAGAGTCCCCGCTCGTCATGGCGACCGTCGATAGCCAGGCCGTCGCGGCCGTGGTGTCCGAGTGGACCGGCATTCCGATGGGACGCATGATCAAAAACGAGCTCCGCACCGTGCTCGATCTCGCGCAGGTGCTCGCGCAGCGGGTCGTCGGGCAAGACCACGCGCTCGAGCTCATCGCGCGTCGCATCCAGACGGCGCGCGCGCGCCTCGAAAATCCGGGCAAACCCATCGGCGTCTTCTTGCTCGCCGGGCCGTCCGGCGTCGGAAAAACGGAAACGGCGCTCGGGCTCTCCGCGGCGCTTTACGGCGGCGAGCGCAACGTCATCACCATCAACATGAGCGAATTTCAAGAATCGCACACGGTGTCGACGTTGAAGGGCGCCCCTCCCGGCTACGTCGGTTACGGCGAGGGCGGCGTGCTCACCGAAGCGGTACGCCGGCGCCCGTACAGCGTGGTCTTGCTCGACGAGGTCGAAAAAGCGCACCCCGACGTGCACGAGGTGTTCTTCCAGGTGTTCGACAAAGGCTTCATGGAAGACGGCCAGGGGACGTACGTCGATTTCAAGAACACCGTGATCCTGCTGACGTCGAACGTCGGGAGCGACGTGATTGCTCATCTCTGCGCCTCGAAACCCGACATCGACATGGAAACGATGGCCCAGGCGCTCCGCCCCTCCTTGCTCGAGGTGTTCCCGGCCGCGCTCCTCGGCCGCATGACCGTCGTTCCGTACCGGAGCCTCAGCGACGAGACGATGGGCAACATCATCCGGCTCCAGCTCGATCGCATCAAGGAGCGCGTCGAGGCGCAGTACGGCGCGCCGTTCGTTTACGACGATTCGGTCGTCGCGCACATTCAGAGCCGTTGCAACGAAGTCGAGAGCGGTGGCCGCGTGATCGACTCGGTGCTCACGAATACCCTCTTGCCGCGCATAGGCAGAGAGCTCCTGGTGCGCATGCTCGACGGGGCGAGCGTGAAGCGCGTGTCGGTGACCGCCGCAGGCGGAGACTTCGTCTATGCCTACGACTGACGACCCTCCTCGCGCGGGCAGAGCCGTCGGCCTCGACGAGGCGTTCGCCGAAGCGCAGGCGCTCCATCGAAGCGGGCGCATCGCGCCTGCGCACGCGATCTACGTCCGCATTCTCGAAGCGGCGCCCGAGCACGTGAGCGCGCTCCACTTCGCCGGCGTGGCGGCGTTTCAGCTCGGCCACGCCGAGGAGGCGACGGCCTTGATCGAGGCCGCGCTTCGGCTCGATCCTGACTATGCCGACGCGCACAATAACCTCGGCAACGTGCTGAAGCGCCGCGGCGAAATCGCGCGCGCCCGCGTGCACTACGAACGCGCCCTCGCGCTCCGCCCGGACGACCCCGACGCTCTGAACAACGTCGGCACCTTGCTCCGCGCCGAGCACCGCCTGACCGAGGCGCTCGCGGCTTTCGACGGCGTCGTCGCGCTCCGACCCGACCACGTCGAGGCGCACCACAACCGCGGAAACGTGCTCATCGCGCTCGGACGCGACGACGAAGGGCTCGTCGAGTATCAGCGCGCGCTGATGCTCAAACCCTACGACCGCAATTCGTACCGGCAGCTCGGCGCGGCCTTTTATTCGACCGACCGCGTGGACGACGCCGCGGAGGTCTACCGGCGCTGGCTCACGTTGATGCCCGACGATGCCGAAGCGAAGCATATGCTCGCGGCGTGTACCGGCGAAGACGTGCCGTCGCGTGCGTCCAACGAC
>DATBBD010000800.1:0-5410 GCA_036271175.1 Polyangiaceae bacterium
CACCAAGCGCCCCACGATCGCCCAGGTAGCGGGTACATCGTATTCGCGAAACGACGCCAAGAGCTCGTGGACCACGGGTCGCTCTCGGGCTTTGCAGAGCAGCACGTCGCGCTCCGACACATGATCCCAGACGCCCCACAGTAGCTCGACGTCGATGGAGACGCACAACGCGCCACGCGACAGCGCGAGAGTTCGTGACACCCCATTAGGCTACTGCGTTTTTCAGCGAAAAGCGATGCACGCTCGCGATGTGCCTCCGCTCTTCAGCGCTTTGTAGTCGTCGTCAGGTCTGCCTCCACTTCGCGTCAACCGAGGACCGGCAATCGGGCCGCCCGTTCAATCGACGACACTCCTCGGAGCCGCAGCGCGATGCGCGAGGTCGCGCTCCGGGAGGGTGCCGACAGGCAGATTACGCGAAGAAGTCACGCACTCCATCTATTACCCACTCGAGCTGAGCATCTGTCATCTCCGGAAAGACAGGAAGCGATAGCACCTCCGCGGTGGCCTTTTCCGCGTCCGGAAAGCTCCCCGCACGGTTCCCGAGAAACGAGAGCGCGGGTTGAAAGTGAAGCGCGCGCTCGTAGTAAACCGCTGTTTCGACGCGTCGTTCCCGCAGCCGTTCGCGAAGTTCATCGCGCCGCCCGTGGCGCACGCGAATCGTGTACACGGCGCTGTTCCAATCCTCAAGTGGGCCTCGTCGCGGAACTTCGACTCCCTCGAGACCGGAGAACGCCGCGTCGTAAGCAGCGGCGTGGCGACGGCGCGACGTTATCCATTCGTCGACCCTGGCGAGCTTCGCCGAGAGCACGGCGGCCTGGAGCGCGTCGAGACGGTAGTTACCGCCGAGTTCGACGTGCTCTCCGCGGCGTGCGGCGCCGTGTTCGCGTAACCGACGGCACCGCTCGGCGATGACGTCGTCGTTGGTGACGACCAAGCCGCCGTCGCCGAGCGCGCCGAGCACCTTCGTGGGGAAGAAACTGAAGCACCCGGAGGCACCCCCAGTACCTACGGGCCGCCCTCGAGCGCGCGAACCGAACGCTTGCGCCGCGTCTTCGACGAGCGCGAGCCCGCGTGCGCGACAGATCGAGTCGAGACGTTCGACATCCGCGGGCACGCCGAACAGGTGCACTGGCAAGACGGCCCGTGTCCGGGCGCCAATCGCCGACTCGACCTGACCCACGTCGAGATTCAAGGTCTCGGGATCGATGTCCACGAACCTTGGCACTGCGCCGGAGCGAATGATGCTCTCCGCCGTCGCGAAGAACGAGAACGGTGACGTGATGACCTCGTCCCCGCGTCCGATCCCCGACGCCACGAGTGCCATCAACAAAGCATCGCTGCCAGAAGACACGCCGACCGCGTGCCGAACTCCGAGATACCGCGCCGCGGCTGCTTCGAAACTTGCGACCTCTTCGCCGAGCACGTAGACGCCCGAATCGACCACGCGAACCACTGCGTCGCGGAGTGCGTCGCCGAGCGACTCGGTCTGCGAACGGAGATCGACGAAGGGCACGGCGCGTTCGTCGTCGCGCGGCGTCGACGTCACGCGGCGGCTCGCTCGCACCGGCCGCGATGCGCTCGGTCCGTGGGTGCGCGGCGCCTTCGGCGGCAGTCGCTCGTCGGCCAAACCCATTGTGGCGGTCGTCGAACGTCGTTCACGAATCGCTCCGCGGTTCTTCTTGGACCGCCGCGCCGTCCGAACTCAGTCGATAAACGCGCCCTGTCGCGGGACAGACAGCGCGACGGTCGTCGTCGAACCGGAGGCGTTCGCCGTGCGCGCTCATCCACCCGACGCGCTTTGCGGGCGTTCCGACGACCAACGCGAACGCCGTCACGTCCCGCGTCACCGTCGCGCCGGCACCGACGAACGCGAACGGCCCGATGACGACTCCCGGCAATATCGTCGCGTTCGCACCGATGGTCGCGCCATGTTCCACACGCGTGGTTCGATACTCGCCGCGGCGCGAGACTGCGGCGCGAGGATTCTTCACGTTCGTGAACACGACGCTCGGTCCGCAAAACACGTCGTCGCCGAGCAGGACGCCGTCGAACACGCTGACGTTGTTCTGGAGCTTCACGCGATTCCCGATGACCGCACCACCGCCAACGAAGCAACCCTGCCCGAGCGTACAACCGTCGCCGATACGAGCCCCGCTCATCACGTGGCAGAATTGCCAGATTCGCGTCGCTGCCCCGACGTTCGCTCCGTCGTCCACCACCGCGGAGGGGTCGACGTGCGCGGTCGGGTGAATGAGCGACGTCACGGTCGACGCATAGCTCACCGTTCTTTCGGCGTGAAGATTCGGGAGGCCGCCGAACGAGGCCGCTCAGCTCGGCGGAGCGCCGTCCTGCGGTCCATTCTTGTCACCGGGCGCGCGCGCGCTGGGCTCGTCGGAGCTGTAGCCCTCGCGCTTGTAATAGTAGTAGTAGCGGTACCCGTACTCGTTGCGGTTCAGATCCACCGCGTTGAGGACGACGCCCACCGTTCGACCGCCGACGTCCCGCAACGAACGCACCGCGCGCCGCGCGAGGTCCTTCGACGTCCGGAACGCGCGCACGACGAGCAACGTGCCGTCGACGCTCGCCGAAAGGATCGCGGCGTCCGTCACCGGAACGACGGGAGGGCTGTCGATCACGACGCACTCGAACGACTCTTTCAGGGCGTCGAGCAGTTTCGCAAACGCCGCGCTATGGAGAATCTCAGCGGGATTCGGCGGCAACGGCCCGGTCGTGACGACGGAGAGATTCGGAACTCGCGTCTCTTGCGCGATCTTCTCGATCGAGGGGTTCGCCTCGAGAATGGCGGTCGTAATGCCGATATCGCGCTCTTTGCCGAAGATCCGATGCAGGCGCGGACGGCGCATGTCGCAATCGACGAGCACGACGCGGCGACCCGCTTGAGCCATCGCGATCGCGAAGCAACACGCCACCGTGGTCTTGCCTTCCGCGGGCCCGGCGCTCGTAACGAGCAGCGTCTGGAACGGCCGATCCGGCGACATGAACATGACGTTGGTACGAATTGCGCGCGCCGCCTCGGCGATTCCGCTCGTGGGCTTGTCGTGCACGACGAGCTCCACGGGAAGGCCGTCGATGTCCGCCGCGGGGGCTGACCGCGGCTTCCGCTTGGACGCGTAAGCGGGTGACATTGCGGTCAAATCCTCGACCGACGGCAGAATCCCGACGAAAGGGAGGCCGAGCTCCCGCTCCACGTCGTCGGGCCGCTTGATGCTGCGATCGAGTTGCTCGCGGCCGATCGCCACGCCGAGACCGAGCGTAAGGGCCGCCGCCATACCGCCGAGGAGATTCAAGAGCACGTTCGGCGAGACCGGGCCTTTCGGTCGCTCGGGTCGCTGCACGACGCGAATATTGTTGATGCGAAGCATCTTCGTGAGATCGCTCTCCTTGCTTCGTTCCATCACCAGCGAGAAGAGTTTCTCGTTGTTTTCCTTCGCGCGCCGCAGTCGATTGTATTCGATCTCGAGGAGATTCAGGTCGAGAGCGCGCTGCTGCGCCCCCCTGAAGAGGCCGACGATGCCCGACTCTTCACGGCCGATCGCCGAGAGGTCACCTTCGATGGCGCCCTTCAGGTCGTTCACCTGCGACACGAGCGCCCCACGGACGGCCTGGATGCGCGCATTGGCGGCGCGCACCTCGGGGTGATTCGCACCCTTGCCCTGCGCGAGCAATGCGTCCATGTCGCTGGTCGCATTGATGTACTCGGACCTGAGCTGCTGAAGCGTCGCGTTGTCGAGGAGCTCGGTTACTGGCAGGTTCGCCGGGTCGTTGGCGGTCGCTTTGACAAGCTGGTCGCGTCGCGACGCCACTTGCTCTCGCTTTTCGCGCACGCCGGTCAACGTCGTGTCGAGTTGCTCCATCTCGCTCCGGAGCATGTTCGACTGGTCATCCATCGACAGATAGAGGATGTCCTTGTCTTTTTTGTACTGATGAAGCGCAAGCTCACTATTTTCGAGCTCTTTGCCGAGCGAATCGAGCTGATTTCGAAGCCAATCCGCCGCGGCGGTCGAAGCCGAAGTGAGCTCGTCGAGGTTGTTCTCGACGTAGGTGTCGACCAGCGTCGAGAGCACGCGCTGGGCACGGCCCGGGTCGGCGTCACGATACTTCACCTCGGCGAGGCGGCTGTCCTTCACCGGATCCACGGAGAGACCGCCCGCCAGGATCGACGCCGCCCCTTCGACACTAATCTCTCGCGGTAGCTTCCGCGTATCGGCAGGAACTCCTTCGATGAAGGTCGGATCTTTATTGAGGTTGAGCTCTCGCACGACCGCCTGCGCGATCCGCTGCGACGAGATCATCCACATCTGCGTCTTGTAGTATTCCTTGTTGTTCCAGTACTGCCCGCCGGTGTCGACGACGGTCTGCAGCTGACTGCCGAGCGGCTGGGGGTTCGTCGGATCGAACATCACGACGGCGCTCGACTCGTAGATACGCGTCTCTCCCAGGGTGAAGAACATGACGCCGAGCACGACGGTCACCGCCGTGCCGGTCGCCAGCGCCCAGTTCTTCCGAACCGCCTGCCAGAGCTCGACGAACGAGAAACGCGACTCGGCCGGCTCGGGCATGAACGCACGGTTCGAAGGTTGAGGTGTCTCCATTACGTTTCGCCCGTCCGGCACACGCGATAGGCCTTAAAAGTGCCCACTTCGCAGGCTGCGCGAGACACTTGGCAGGCTCGTCTGTTGCACGAAACCTCGGCCGTATTCAAGACAAAGGCGTTCCGCGAGCAAAAAATCCCCGCTCTTTTCGCGAGTCTCGCCGGGCGCGATGGTAAAAGCCGGCCCACGTGAACGAAGCGCGCAAGGTCGCCCTGGCCGTCGTGGGGCTCGGCCCCTGGGGTAGTAATCTCCTTCGAGCATTTTCCTCGATCGAGCGCGCCCGGATCGTCGCGATCTGCGACGTCGATCGCACGCGGGTGGATGCCCCCGTGCTGCTCGGCGGGGCCGTCGTGCGGTCGACCGACGCCGCCGAGGTGATGCGGCGACCCGACGTCGATGCGGTCGTTCTTGCCACACCCCCGCCCGAGCACGCGCCCCAAGCGATGGCCGCGCTCGGGCACGGCAAGCACGTGTTCGTCGAGAAGCCCATGGCGCTCTGCGCTCGTGACGCGGGGATGATCGAACACGCCGCCGCGGCGTCGCGGAAAAAGGTGATGGTCGGGCACATTCTCCGCCATCATCCCGGGCTTCTGTCTGTGATCGATCTCGTAGCCAACGGCGCGCTCGGCGAGATCCGTTCGGTCCACGCCACGCGGCTCAGCGCCACGGCGCTCGCCGAGCACGAGACGGCGTGGTGGTCGCTTGCGCCCCACGACGTCAGCGCGATACGCGCCATCGTCGGTCAGAACCCGCTCGCGATCCGGGCGTTCGAAGACCCGCCGATCGGTACTGGCCAT
>DATBBD010000801.1:0-2645 GCA_036271175.1 Polyangiaceae bacterium
CGGTTCCCCGACTTTTTCTTGTCGTGCCCGACGAGCGCCGACGCGGCGACGACCGGTTGCGACGCGACGTCGACCGGAAGCCCGAGCGCGCCTAGCGCGGCGATGGTCCGCTCCGCGAGCGCGTGGTCGGTCGCGCCGAGCCGTTCGCCGATCCGGAGCGCCGCGACCAAGCCGAGGCTCACCGCTTCACCGTGCGTGAGATGCCCGTAGCCGCCGTACGCTTCGAGGGCGTGACCAACGGTGTGGCCGAGATTGAGGCAGGCGCGTAGCCCGGTTTCTTCGCGCGGGTCCAAGCTGACGACGCGTGCTTTGACGCGAACGCACCGCCGCACGATTTCGGAGACGGTGTCCGCGTCGCGGGCGAGAATTTCTCGCGTGCGGGATTCGACGAGCGTGAGCAACTCCGGGTCGCCGATGAGCGCCGTCTTGATCACCTCGGCGAGGGCGCTCGCGTAGCCGCGGTCGGGCTCGGTCGACAAATGGTGCACGTCGCAGAGCACCGCGCCCGGCTGCCAGAACGCGCCGACACTGTTTTTCGCCGGACCGAGGTCGATCGCCGTTTTGCCGCCGACGGCTGCGTCGACCATCGACAAGAGCGTCGTCGGAACGCCGACCCACGACACGCCGCGCATCCAGGTCGCGGCCGCGAAACCGGCGACGTCGGAAACGACGCCACCGCCGAGCGCGACGATTCGTCCTTTGCGATCGAGCGCCGCAGCCTGTGCGGCGTTCCAGATCCGCTCGAGCGAGGCGACGTTCTTGTGCTCCTCGCCGGGAGTGAGGACGACCTTTGCCATACGCACGCCGGCTTCTTTTAGGGCGCCCTCGACGTCGTTGCCGAACAAGGGATCGACGTGGTCGTCGGTGACGAGCAGCACCGACGAGGCGCCGCCGACGAACGACGGAAGGCGCTCCGTCGCGAAATGGCGACCCACCTCGACGACGTACGAGTCGTCACCCGCGGCGACCGCGACCGATTCGCGTGCCCAAACCTGAAGGACGTCACGCGCGACGTCATCGAGGGCGCGTTGATGCGTCGAGATGCGGGCGTGCGATTCGGCGTAAACGCCGCGCCGCTGTTCGAGGAGCTCCCGGGCGCGCGCGTGCGCGTCGGGAACGTCGAGGAGCGGGCGTTTTTTCGACGAACTGGAGCGGCGAACGAGCTCGTCGAGGGGGGCTTCCAAGGTGACGACCGTCGCGCGATCGAGGGCATCGAGCCGGGTCGCGCGGTCGAGCAGCGCGCCCCCGCCGAGGGAAACGACGGGGTTTTCGGGGGAGTCGAGCAGCGTTCGCAGGGTGTCACGTTCGAGCGCACGAAAGCCCGCTTCGCCGCGGGCCGCGAAGATTTCCGTCACGGATAACCCGGTGTCCTTCTCGATGATCTGGTCGAGGTCGAAGTGCGGCCGGCCACTTTTGGACGCGACGAGGCGTCCGATCGTGGTTTTTCCCGCGGCCATGAAGCCTGAAAGGAGAAGAGGACGTCGCATGGGTTTCCGAGTGCCGTGAACGGCGGGTGACCGCCGTTCGGAGGGTGAACTCTGGCAAAGGACCCGCCCGAGAGCTAGATCCACCGCTTCGATGGCCGGCACGCTCGCGTTCGAAAAGTACGAGGGACTCGGGAACGATTTCGTCGTTCTGGAGGCCGCGGGCGCGCTCTCGACGGAGCTCGTGACCCGGATTTGCGATCGCCACTTCGGCGTCGGCGCGGACGGCGTGCTTATCGTCGCGCCCGCGCAGACCGACGGCGCCCGCGCCCGGATGATCGTCCAGAACGCGGACGGATCGCGGCCGGAGATGTGCGGAAATGGGTTGCGCTGCGTGGCGCTTCACCTCGCGAAGCAAGCCGGCGTGGACCGCGCCGAGTTCGTCGTCGATACGGACGCAGGGCCGCGGCGTTGCAAGATCGAGCGGCACGACGATGAAGCGAGCGTCGCCATCGACATGGGCCGCGCCGAGCGGCTCGGCGAATACCGGACGACCTTCGACCGCCGCGAGTACGTGTTCGAACGGGTGTCGACCGGGAATCCTCACGCCATTTGCCTCGGCGTCTTTCCCGATCTCGCGATCGTCGATCGCCTGGGCCCGCAAGTCAGCGCGGCGATACCCGGTGGCACGAACGTGGAGTTCGTCGCGATGCGTGAGCCGCGAGCGTTCGACGTCGTGGTCTGGGAGCGCGGGGTCGGGCGCACCTTGGCCTGCGGGACCGGCGCGGTGGCGACCGGCGCCGCGCTCGGGTTTACCGGGCGCGTCCCATTCGGCGAGCCGCTCGCCATCCGGCTGCCGGGGGGAACGCTGGAAGTGTCGGTTGGTGTCGCACCATTCGAAACGACGCTCCGAGGCCCGGCTCGTCGCGTGTTTGGCGGCACCGTCGCGGGTCGGCTGACGCCGCCTTGACGGGCCCCGGCGCTTTTCTCCTCGGGTAGGTTTCCCGAAAGGTGCGATCGGCGGCCCGGCTGTGGTACGGCCGGCACATGGTCGAGCATGCCGGGGCTCAGCCCAGCGACGCGGAGACCAGTATGGAGGACTCTCGGGCTCAGTTCGTGTCGAGTCTCGGCCGGAGGCTCGAAGCGCTGCGTCTCGCCCTCGTCGCGGTCGAGCAATCGCCACGCTCGGCGGCGCATCGCGACAACCTCCGTCGCCGGATC
>DATBBD010000802.1:0-3776 GCA_036271175.1 Polyangiaceae bacterium
GCCAGATGCGTCTCCACGTGCGGGCGCCCACGGGAACGCGGATCGAAGACACCGAGCAGATCGTCGGAGCCGTCGAGGCGAAGATCCGGGAAGTGGTGCCGCCGAACGAGCTCGGCACGATCAACGACAACATCGGCATCCCGACCTCGTACAATCTGGCGTTCGTTCAGACCGACAACATCGGTGGCCAGGACGCCGACGTCCTCATCGCGCTGAAACCCGAGCACGCTCCGACGGCGCAGTACCGGCAACGGATCCGTGACGCGCTGGGTTCGTCGTTCCCCGGCACACATTTCTATTTCCAGCCGGCGGACATCATCAGCCAGGTGCTGAACTTCGGCTTGGCGGCGCCGATCGACGTCGAGATCGAAACGAAAGATCTCGACAAGGGCATGGCGTACGCGCGCCGCCTTCGGACGGACATCGACACCATCCCCGGCGCCGTCGACGTCCGCATTCCGCAGGTGAACGACCACCCCGCGTTCCGTATCGACGTCGATCGCGAACGCGCGGCGCAGGTCGGGCTCGCGCAGCGCGACGTCGCGGACAACGTGCTCACGTCACTGAGCTCGAGCGCCTACATCTCGCCGTCGTTCTGGCTCAGCCATGAAAACGGCGTGAACTATTTCGTCGCTGTGCAGACGCCGCTGCAGAAGGCCGCGTCGATGGACGCCCTGATGGGGACGCCGATCACCGGTACGAACGCCGCGCAAGCCGCGCCGGGGATCGCGCCGTACCTCGGCACCATCGCGGCGATCCACCCTTCGCAGGACAAGGCCCTCATCAGCCACGACGCGGTCCAGCGCGTCGTCGACGTTCAAGTGAACGTCGAAGGCCGGAACCTCGGCGCGGTCACCGAGGACATTCAAAGCGCGATCGGTCGGCTCGGGAAATTGCCGCAGGGGACGTTCATCCGGATCCGCGGACAGAGCGAGAGCATGACCAGCTCGTTCCACAGCCTCGGCCTCGGACTGATCCTCGCGAGCGTCCTCGTCTATTTCCTGATGGTCATGCTGTACCAGTCCTGGGTCGACCCGTTCATCATCATGTTCGCGGTGCCGGGCGCCCTCGTCGGCATTCTCTGGATGCTCGCGGTGACGCGAACGACCCTGAACGTCGAATCGTTGATGGGCGCCATCATGGCGGTCGGCGTCGCGGTGTCGAACAGCATCTTGCTCGTCAACTTCGCGAACGAAGTCCGCGCCGAGCGCGGCATCGGCGCGCTGGAAGCGGCGCTCGAAGCGGGCAAAACACGCCTTCGCCCGGTACTCATGACGGCTCTCGCCATGATCCTCGGCATGTTGCCGATGGCGTTCGGTATGGGAGAAGGAGGCGAGCAGAACGCTCCGCTCGGCCGAGCCGTCATCGGAGGGCTCCTGGTCGCGACGGTGACGACCTTGTTCATCGTGCCGCTCGTTTACACCTTGCTCAGAAAAAAGATGCCGACCAAGCATCAGCTCGATCAGAAGTTTCAAGAGGAGCTCGCAGCTCCGCACGCACAGGGACACGCGACATGACGACTCAAGGCAGAACGCGCGGAACGTTCATCTACGTGGTGGGTGCGTTCGTGGTCGGCACCATGCTCGTGTCGAGCCTCTTGCTCGCCTCGAGCCGGCGGAAGGCCGAAGCTCACGAAGCCGAGCAGCGGAAGAACGTCCAGAAAAGCGGCGTGCTCGTGCAGGTCGCGACCGTGAACGCATCGCCGGGAACCCGCTCCGTCACGCTCACCGGCGAGGTGCGCGCGTTCCGGCAAGCGACGCTCTACGCGAAAGTCAGCGGTTACCTGAAGCTCGTGCGTGTCGACAAGGGCGACCCCGTGAAGGAAGGCGACATCCTCGGCGTGATCGAGGCGCCCGAGGTCGAGCAGCAGGTCGCCTCGAAGCGCGCGGATCTCGACATCAAGAAGCTGACCGATTCGCGGTACAAGAACCTCGCGGAGACCGGCCTCATCTCGGAGCAAGAGCGCGACCAGGCCCGCGCCGACGTGAACATCGCGAACGCCGACCTCCTCGCTTTGAATGCCCTCCGCGGCTACGAAGTGATCCGGGCGCCGTTCACCGGCGTGATCACCGCGCGCTACGCCGACCCGGGCGCCCTCCTTCAAGCCGCAACTTCGTCGGAGAGCGCGCTCGCCTTGGTGGACATCGCCGAGGTCGACAAACTCCGTATCTTCATTTACCCCGGGCAAAACGAGGCGCTCTTCGTCCACGAGGGCGACCCGGTCACCGTCTATTCGGAACAGTTCCCCGACAAGAAGATCAGTGCGACCATCACTCGGTTCTCGAAGGAGCTCGACACCCGCACGCGCACCATGTTGACCGAGATCGACATCGACAACAAAACGGCCGGCTTTCTTCCGGGCATCTTCGTCCGCGTGAAACTCTCCATCGCGGAACCCCCGTCGCTCAGCGTGCCCGCGGACGCGCTGGTATTCCGCGCGGATGCCACGTTCGTCGCGCGAGCCGAGAACGGCAAAGCGAAGTTCGTGCCGATCGAAGCCGGCGACTCGGACGGAAAGTTCGTCAGTGTGCGCCAGGGGCTCTCGCCCGGAGACCGCGTCGTCCTGCACCCCGGCGACGACGTCGTGGACGGCTCGCCGCTTCGAATCGCGACCCAATGACGAGTGGCACGCGGGGCGAATCCTCCGACGAGCGCATCCGCGAAGAGGCGCTCCGCGTGTATCGGCGCTACCAGCTCGAAATCGTCGAGGCGCTGGGGCTCTGCCCGTGGGCCGAGCGCGCACGCAACGAAAACAAGGTTCGCGAGCGCGTAATCCTGTGCCGCGAGCTCGATCAGGAGGCGTCCCTCGACGAAGTCTCCGCGCTCGCCGGCGATCCGAACGTCGAAATCGGCCTGCTTCTTTTCCCGCGCCTCTCGACGCCCCGCACCGAATTCGAGCGGTTCGTCTCGGACTTGTCGGCGGCGGACGCGGCTCGGCGCGAGCTCGGTCATGCGCCGTTCGCGATGGCGGCGTTCCACCCCGATGCGCGCGCCGATCTCTCCGACGGCGAACGGCTCATCCCGTTTTTGCGACGGACCCCCGATCCGACGATCCAGCTCGTGCGCCACGAGGCGCTCGAACGCGTCCGCGACGGGTTCAACGAGGGCACGCACTTCGTCGACATCCGGACGATCGCGACGGTGGGCATCAGCGCCGACGACACTCGCCCGCTCCGGGAACGCATCGCGCGGTCGAACCTGCGCGCCGTGCAGCGCGTCGGGCCGTCGGAGGTCGAGCGGCGGCTCGACGCCATTCGCGCCGATCGAGACGTCGCTTATGCGAAGTGGGAGTCGAGCTGAGCTGATGCGGCTCGACGACCTTGCGCGCCGTCGCGTCGTCGTCGCGACGACTCTACTCGCGGCCCTCGCGCTCGCCGCGTGCGCGGGCACTCCAGAGCCCTGCCTCGGAACGACGTGCAGCGACGGCTCGGAGTGTCTCGCCAATCGTTGCATGGTTCGCGGCGCTCGGCCGGTGCCCGACCACACCGAGCGCGTCGTGCTGGATCCTTCCGCAATCGCCAGCGGGCAGCGTGCGCTCTACCTCCGTTTCGGCACAGGCGCGTCGTTTCACGACGTCCGAGCGGCGTTCTTGCTGCTCGAGCCGGCGTCGGGAACGGCGCCGAGCGACGACGTCGCTCTCGACGTCTTTTGCATCGACGCGCCGTGGTCGCCGGAGCGCGTCGCGGCGGGCGCCGAACCGCAGCTCTCTCGAGAGCGTGCGCGCGGGCTCGTTCGAACGAGCCCCCGGACGGTCGCGCGCATCGACGTGATGGCGC
>DATBBD010000803.1:0-4952 GCA_036271175.1 Polyangiaceae bacterium
CTTGGCAATTGGCGCGAGCGGACGCCCAGTTCTGCATCGTGCTCACGTACTCGTAGCAGTCGTTTCCGTTGCTCACTTGCCCGGACGCGCAGTGGCACGTGCGCGGCGCGCAGCTCGACCCGACGAGCGCGATGCAGCTCGAATCCCAGAGGGTCGTGCAGCACGAGGGCTTCTGCGCGCACACCGTCGCGACGCACGGATCGCACGCGGTCGGCGAAGCCGCGAGCGCGCCCCCTTCGACACAGGGATCGTGAGCGCACGTGCTTCCCGATGCCGTCTGACAACAACCCGGGTCGGCCGCGCAGATCTCGGTCGCGCACGCATTGCAGCCGCTGGTGAGTGAACTGCCGATCTCGCACACCCCGTGAGCGCAGCTCCCGGACGACGGCCCCACGCAGTGCGTGTCGAACTGACAATCGGCGCGGACCGAACACGACTGATTCAGCCCGTCGCCCAGCAACGCGGGTGGATAGCCGAACGAGGACCCCGTCTTCCACGCGAAGCCGTTGGGGCCCGCATCGGGAACGAGCGAGGCGTCGATGTAGTTCGGTCCGAGACCTCCGCCTTCGGGGACCTCGGTGAACTGACGACAATAAGGATTACAAGGATTGTCGCGGCACGCCTGAGCGCTGCTGAACGACAGTGCACGAAGCCCGCCCGCATTCGCAGACAACGCCGTGGTCTGGAAGAGGTCACCGCCTCCGCACGACGACCAGTTCCCGTTCACGCAAGCGGCTTGGCCCTTGTAACAAGTGAGCACGCCCCCGTGATTTCCCACGGTCTCGTAACAGGGCTCGGTCGTTCCGGTCGTACACGGAGCACCGACGGTGGGAGTGCGCCCGGTGGCGCCGCCGCCCACGTTCGGCAGCGTCTCGCCGCTCGAACACGCCGCGGCCCAAACGAGCGCGCCGAGCACGGCGCAGATCCACACCCTCGCCCACAAGGCGCGTCGCGACTCGGACGTGGACCGTCGCGCCGTCATGACCCTCGGGGAGTGCTCTCGCGTTCGCGCGGTCCGCCCATGCTACGAAAGAGAGTAGCATGGGCCGCGATCGTATCGGCCCCTCCGGCCGAGATTCGCCCGAAATTCGAGCGCTTTCACCGAGCCCCAGCCCCAGCCCCAGAATCTCAGTTGGAAAGATTCCGGAACGTAGCTCGGGCCCGATACTCGGACGCTAGCGCTTCGCGAAGGGCGCTCGCCCGGCGTAGACGCCGCCTTCACCGAGCTCGTCGGCGATGCGAAGGAGCTGATTGTACTTCGCGACGCGATCGCTCCGGCAGAGGCTCCCGGTCTTGATTTGGCCGGCGTTCGTCGCGACGGCGAGATCGGCGATGAAGGTGTCTTCGGTTTCGCCGGAGCGGTGCGAGATGACCGACGTGTAACCGGCACTGGTCGCCAAGCGGATGGTGTCCAGGGTCTCACTCACCGAGCCAATCTGGTTCAACTTGATGAGAATCGAATTGGCGATGCCGCGCGAAATGCCGTCGGCGAGGCGCTCCTTGTTCGTGACGAACAGGTCGTCCCCGACGAGCTGTACCGTCTTCCCGAGCTTCTCGGTGAGGAGCGCCCAGCCTTCCCAGTCGTCTTCGGCAAGGCCGTCTTCGATGGTGACGATGGGATATTTCTTCGCGAGGTCGCCGTAAATCGAGACCAGCTCTTCGACGGGGCGCGGCTTGCCGTCGAACGTGTAGCGCTTGGTCGCCTTGTCGTAGAACTCGCTCGAAGCCGCGTCGAGCCCGAGCGCGATTTGCTCGCCGGGCTTGTACCCCGCGTGTTCGATCGCGCGGAGGATGCGCTGTACGGCTTCTTCGTTCGACCCGAGGCGCGGAGCAAAGCCGCCCTCGTCGCCGACGGCGATCGTGAGCCCGTCTTTTTTCAGGTCCTCTTTGAGGGTGTGAAACACTTCCGTTCCCGCGCGGAGCGCCTCGGCGAACGTCGGGAAGGCGAGCGGCAGGATCATGAATTCCTGCACCTCGAGGCCGTTGTCGGCGTGTTTCCCGCCGTTCAAGATGTTCATCATCGGCGTCGGCAGGACGCGCGCTTGGGCGCCGCCGAGATAGCGCCAGAGCTGAATGCCGAGCGTGTCCGCCGCGGCACGCGCGACGGCCATCGACACGGCGAGGATGGCGTTCGCGCCCATCTTCTTCTTGTTCTTCGTGCCGTCGACTTCGAGGAGCCGCGCGTCGATGCCCGCTTGATCGAGCGCCGACATGCCGAGCACGACCGGACCGAGGTGCTCCTTCACGTTCGCGACGGCCTTGGAGACGCCCTTGCCGAGGTACCGCTTCTTATCGCCGTCGCGGAGCTCGACGGCTTCGTGCTCGCCCGTCGATGCGCCGCTCGGGACGGCCGCGCGCCCGAACCCGCTCTCGGTGAATACTTCGGCTTCGAGGGTGGGATTGCCGCGCGAATCGAGGATTTCGCGCGCGGTGACTTCGATGATCTCCGGCATCGCCGGGCGATATCACGGTGCGGTTCGGCGAGCGATACCGAACGACGGGTCCGGCGCGAGCGAGCCCGCAACGAAGCCGAAACGCGGCCGGCGCGCCGTCAGGGAGGATCGACGGTCGCCGCGTCGGCGCCGTCGATGCCGCCGTCCAAGGTTCCGTCGATGCAATCGCCCCAGTCGCCTTCGGCGCAGATCTGGATTCCGTGGAAGCACGACACGATGCCGCCGTGGGTCGGCAAGTTGTACTTGCACGCGCGTCGCGTCCCGTCCGTGCACGGCGCCGGAGGGACGACGGTCGTGGTCGTGGTCTGCGTCGGCGCCGGCGTCGGATCGTCGCCGATGCCCGTGTTGGACGCGCTCGGAGAGCCGCCTCCACAAGCAGTCGCGAGCGCGAGGGCGAGGCCACCCCCCAGAACGAGAGCCATGGAGCGGACGGTGAGGAGCGATTCGACGAGGCGCATGGGTATGTCCAACTTTCCAAGATGGCATGCCGCGATGGCGTTCGCACGCGCGTTCGAACGATTCTCTCGGACGTACATCGTCAATCATTTCACACACGCAGAGCCTTGCACGGTGAACGTTCTTGCGAGCCTTCAGCTCTGTCTCCGCGTCCGTCGCGAATGCGCTCCATCCTCCATGGCGTCGCGGATTTCGACGCGCGGTGTTCGTCACGGGTCGCTTGGCGCGTGCCGAGCGCTCGCGGGCGCGACTCGGAGTTTTGTCCGGATTGAAATGGGGGCACGCTCAGCGTGCGAATCCACGTCGCAGTGGGGACGGATGGCGCCAGGGCGTCAAGAACCGGCGGGCGGAGTGCGAGGCGCGACGCCCGGGGTCGTCGGAGTGACGCCCGGGTGGGATTCGCCGGTCCCAGCTCCTACAGCGGACGCGCCCTCGGCGGCCTCCGCTTTTCGGCGACGGCGCTCGTCGAGCGACTCGTACGCGACGACGATCTTCTGCACGAGCGGATGCCGCACGACGTCCGCGTCGGTGAACTCGCAGACCGCGATCCCTTCGATGTCCCGGAGCAACTCGCGCGCTTCGCGGAGACCGCTGCGCGACCCCGACGGCAGATCGGTTTGCGTCATGTCGCCGGTGACGATCGCTTTCGATCCGTAACCGAGCCGCGTGAGGAACATCCGCATCTGTTCACTCGTCGCGTTCTGCGCTTCGTCGAGGATGACGAACGAGTCGTTCAGGGTGCGACCGCGCATGAACGCGAGCGGCGCAACCTCGATGTGTCCCCGATCGCGGAGCTGCTCGACCTTGTCGAAGTCGAGCATGTCGTTCAGCGCGTCGTAGAGCGGCCGCAGATACGGGTTCACCTTCTCGGCGAGGTCGCCGGGGAGAAACCCGAGTTTCTCGCCCGCCTCGACCGCGGGACGGGTCAAGACGATGCGCTTCACTTCGCGTTTCATGAGCGCACTCGCCGCGACGGCCATCGCGAGATACGTCTTGCCGGTGCCGGCAGGCCCGATCCCGAACGTGAGATCGTGAGTCCGGATCATTTCGACGTACTGACGCTGAGTCGGACCTTTGGGCACGACCGGCCGCCGCCGCGGGGACACGAGAACGACCTCGTCGAGAAGATTGGTCAGGCTCGCCGTCGGGTTTCCGCGTAGCGAGCGCAGCGAGTGGGCCACGTCGTTCGGCCCGATCTCGACGCCTTTTTCGACCAAGTGCGCCGCGTCGCTCAAAAACCGATGCGCGACGCGCACGTCCGGCTCGTCGCCCGAGAGGAAAATCGTATTCCCCCGCAGACTGACGTCCGCCCCGCTCTGACGGGCGAGCTCACCGAGCAACCGGCTCTGGGGGCCGGAAAGCGCCAAAAGGACCGACGTGTTCTCGACTTCGAGGTTCGCGCTGTAGGGCGCGGCGGTACCCATCTACGAATCAGTCTAACACCGAATTTATAGAACCGAAGACGCCGTGGGGACGTTTTTGGGTCGTTTTGCGTCCGGTTCCGCCAGGTTGGGGCGGCCCGAAAGTTGGCCGGACCCAGCGCGACTCGGTAACCGGGAACGAGATGCGCTCCTATGCAAGATGGATCGGCATTGGGGCCGCCGTCGGGATCATTTCTGCCCTGGTTCCCGTGGTCCAAGGACGCATCGTCCTGCACGACGTCTCTGGGCCGCTCGCGAAACTGACGAGCACCGTGAGCCCGCCCGAAGTGGGGCCGCCGAGCTTCGAGGGTCTCGACCTGACATCGCTCACCGTCTTGCCGCGACGGGTGACGGCGCCGCTCGCGGCGGGTCGTACCGCGGAGCTCACGCTCGACCCGGACGTCCAGCAATCGACGCAAGCGATCATGGACCGCTACGGCTTGCCGGAGACCGGCGCCGTCTTGATGGAAGTGAAGACCGGACGCCTCCTCGTTTACGCGAGCCACGTGAACGAAGGGAAACCCTACGACGTGAACGTTCGCGCGACCGCTCCGTGCGCGAGCGTGTTCAAGGTCGTGACGAGCGCGGCGCTCATCGAAGACGCGGGCCTGAACGGCTCGAC
>DATBBD010000804.1:0-5673 GCA_036271175.1 Polyangiaceae bacterium
GCCCATGTCGTTCGATCCGGCGACGGGGCTCGTCTATATCCCCGCGCAAGAAGTGCCGTTCGCGTACGCCACCGCGAAGGACTACGAACCGAAGCCGCTCGGGTTCAACGTCGGTCTCGACGGGATGGTGTCGAGCATGCCGCAAGTGCCGGCGATCAAGGCGCAAGTGCTCGCCTCGGTGCGCGGCTTTCTCGTCGCGTGGGATCCGGTACAGCAAAAGGAAGTCTTCCGCGTCGAAGAGCCCGGCCCCTGGAACGGCGGCGTGCTGACGACCGCGGGCGGGCTCGTGTTCGAAGGCAACGCGGCGGGCTTCTTCAACGCATACGACGCGCACGCCGGAACGCGGCTCTGGCAATTCCCCGCCCAGACGGGAATCATGGCCGCGCCGATCACCTACTCGGTCGACGGCAAGCAATACGTCGCGATCGTTGCCGGCTGGGGCGGCGCCTTCGCACTATCGGCCGGCGAGGTCGCGCACAAAGGAAGCCTGGCCGTGAACCGCAGCCGCGTGCTCGTGTTCCGGCTCGGTGGTGACGCGAAGCTACCCGAGGCCACGCCGCCGCCGGACAACGTCGCGACGCCGCCCGCGCGGTTCGGCGCCGCCGCGACGATCGCCCAGGGGTTCGCGTTCTACGAACGCTACTGCACCGTTTGTCACGGCGACGCCGTCGTCTCCGGTGGCCTTCTGCCCGACTTGAGGTGGTCACCGGCTGCATTTTCGCTCAGCACGTGGATCCCCATCGTTCTCGGCGGTTCGCACCGGGACCACGGGATGGTCAGCTTTGCCGAGGTATTGAGCGCCCAGCAAGCCGACGCCATCCGCGCCTACGTGGTGGCGCGCGCCAATGATTCGCAACCGACGCCGAAACCTTAGGTCGACTTTGTTGAGCCCGATGCGGGGCGGTGCGCCACTAGAGTGAATCGAGCATGCGATTCGCGAGCATCACGGGGTTGGCGTTTCTGGTCTCCGCGGCGTCACTGGATTGTTCCAGTGCGCGCGACGGTTCGACCAACGACGCGGGTGGAAACGGCGGCGCGACATCGTCCGGCGGTTCGGCAGCGTCGAGCAACGGCGCGTCGACCGGTTCCGGGGCGAGCACCACCACGTCGACGGGCGGCGCGATCGACACCGGTGGCGCGCCGGCGACGAGCGGCGGGGCCTCGTCAACGAGCGGCGGCACGACGAGCACTGGCGGCGCGCCTTCCGCTGGCGGCGCGGGCGCGACGGCGAACGGCGGAACGACGAGCACCGGCGGCGGAGCGAACACCGGTGGAACGGCGAGCGACGGCGGGACGACGAACGGCGGAGCCGGCGGAGCCAACGCGAGCGGCGGAACCGGCGGAACCGGTTGCGCGATTCCGACTGAAGACGTTTCCAAGCCACCCACGACGCTCGCGCTGAGCGGCGATCTAGGCACTCACGATCCGTCGGCCATTTTTGCCGACGGCGTTTACTACCTCTTCGCGACCGGCAACGGCATCGCCACGAAGACGAGCACGAACCTCCTCGATTGGCGAGGGACGCCCGACGTCTTTTCGAGCATCCCCTCGTGGGTCGCGGGAAAGCTCAGCGGCGTGTCGAACGTCTGGGCGCCGGACATCTCGTTCTTCAACGGCGTCTACCATCTCTATTACGCGGTCTCGACGTTCGGCAGTAACAAGTCGTGCATCGGGCACGCGACGCGGGCGAGCCTCGGCTCCGGGTCATGGACCGATCACGGCGCGGTCATTTGCTCGAACGTGGGCACCACCGACGACTTCAACGCGATCGATCCGAACATCATCGTCGACGACGACGGCACGCCGTGGCTCGACTTCGGAAGCTTCTGGAGCGGCGTCAAACTGGTGAAACTCGCCGCCGACGGAACACGCGCCGACACCGTGGTGTCGTCACTCGCGGACAACAAGTCGATCGAAGGGCCGTACATCGTGCACCAGTGCGGCTACTACTATCTCTTCGTTTCGTTCGGCAGCTGCTGCGGGAGCCCGTACGACTACAACATCCGGGTCGGGCGCTCGGCGAGTGTGTCCGGGCCGTACGTCGACAAGGCCGGCACCGACATGATGAACGGCGGCGGGAACCTGCTCGTGCAAGGGAACGGCACCTGGACGGCGCCCGGCCATGACGCGGTGCTCGTCACGTCCCAAGGCGCCTACAACCTGTATCACGCGCTCGACGCGAATCATCAGAACCCCACGCTGCGGATCGCCGAGCTCGTGCTCGACGCCGAGGGTTGGCCCGTATCGGGAGGGCCCTAGTTCGTGTCGTGCTCGCGGCCGGCGTCGTCTTCCGCGAGCACGAAACGCGACGCCAGGAGCCGAGCGTTGCCGGATTGATTTCCCCCCGCGGCGCCGGAGGCGACGCTTGGGGGGAACGGCCGGCGCTCCGCGCGGCGGCCGAAGGGGGGCATCAAGGAGTCAGGACGGATTTGACGTCTTGGTCGAGTTGTTCGGCGGCGCTTCGAATGACGGTCGCGTACCAGCGCGTGTGCTCGGTGCGCGCGGCGTACTCGGGCTTGTCGGACTTTTCGGTGGGCGGACGGCGAACGAGCTCGAGGAAGCCGATTTGCTTGTGGGCGTCGAAGTACTCGACCTTGATCACGAGATCCGCGGCGGTCGGAGGCGGATTCAATGTCTCGCCTTCGTAGTTCACGGTGTGCAGTCGCTCGAGCTTCGTGATGAAGTTCGTCGCCGTGTCGTCGTGATCGTTCGGCGCGACGGGCTTCGTCCAGGCGTCTTTCTTGGACGCGCTGCGAACGAGCTCGCGGCTCGCCGAACCGGCGGTGAGCTTGACGCGCTCGACGGCCGACGACTCGAACCCGTGGAGATTGTGCTCCACGAGGCGTGAATCGGCGGAGCTCAAGTCGCGATAGATGCTGCCCGCGACGACGTAGGCGTCGCCGGTCGCGGCATCTTTCACGTAGTAGTCGCTGCCGCCGGGTGTCGACGCACCGAAGACGAGCGTGTGCTCTTTGCCGCCCTCGCGCAGGCGGAGCTTGCCCTCTTCCTTGTCGAAGCCGAACTCGGTCTGCTGGTTGCCGGTCACTTTGCCGAGCACGCGCAGCGCACGCAGCGGCGCGAGGGTCTCGAGCAAATCTTGCCCCTCTTTGACGGCAATGAAGTGGATGTCCGTCACCTTTGGCGGCGGGGCCGGCTCGGACGAATTGGGGCTCTTCACCTCGACCCCGGGCGGCTTCTTCACCTCGCCGACGAAGTACCGTCCGTTGGTGTCTTGGTGGGGCTCGAGCGTGAGCGATCCGCCCTTCGCTTCGAACTCGACCTGTTGCACCTGATCCGGCGTTCCCGGCCAGAGCTCGGTTTCGCCGTGTTTCGGTTCCTTGCTCTCGTCGTACGTCCACGTGCGATATGCGAACAACGCGGCGACCGCGAAGATCGCGCCGTGAGCGGCGAGACCGCGCATCGGGTTCATTTCTTCTTCCTTCGCGGCTGACGGCTCTTTTTACTGTATGCGAGGCCGAGGCCGAGCACGAGCGCTGGGGCGCCGAAGATCGTCGAGTAGAACCAGACCAGGTCTTTTTGCTGCGTGTGCTGGATGCTCACGTCTTCCTCGGAGTTCACTTCGCCGGCGAAGCTCTCTTCGCCGCCGAGCCATCTCAGCGCGTCGACCACCAGTAACTGGTTGGTCATCGCGTTCGAGAGGGCGAGATCGGTGATCGCGTCTGCGTCGGCGAGGACGAAGGCACGCATTTCCTTGGGCATCGGGACGTCGGGGATGTCGGTCTTCTTCGCGGGCTCTTTCTTCGCCGGCGGCGGCGCGCCGCCCGTGTCGGTGACGGCGGCCGCGATGCCGTACGAATCGCGTTTCTCGGTCGCGGGGTCGAAGTTGTAGTTGTGGTTCAGGTCGGCGAACGTGCTCGAGGGCGCGCGGAGGGCGATGTCGACCTTCGCGGTCGTGCCCTCGGCGCGCTTCACCGAGCCGGCGCCGCCGATCAGAACGGCCGCGCGCGAAGAATTGCGGCTCAGTGTCGTTACCGATGGGTGCGACGAGAACCGATTCGTGACGAGCAAGGTATGGTCGGAATCGTTGTAACGGCGGCGAGCGAATTGCTTGTCGTCCGCGAGCACGACGGACGAAAACTCGACGCCGACCATCTTCGCGAGCGCCTCGAGCGTCGCATCGGTGCCTTGGCCGGTTTCGTTCAGACCGGTGTTCGTTTTTTCGGACGACGCGGCCTTGTCGGCGTCGCCTTTGGCGTCGGGCTTTCCGGTCTTCGCGGTCGTCTTCGGCTTTTCATTGGCCGGCTTCGATGCGCCCTTCGGCGGAACGGAGTCGGGGGGTGTCGTCGAGGACGCGCCCGCCGTCTCGACGTTCTCCGCCGACAATGCGTCGGGGTCGAGCGCGAGGAAGAGCTTGCCGCCACGCGCCGCGTAGCGCTGGAGCGACGCGAGCTCCTCCGGCGCGAACGGCTCGCTCGGGCCGAGCACCATGACGATATCGGCGTCGTTGGGCACGTCGGTCGCCAGGCCTTGCGAGAGCCCCAGGTTCTTCAGGGTGTAGTTTTGCTTCCCGAGCAACGTCTTCAAGATGCGCGCGGAGCGTCCGCTCTGTTCGTCGGACGTGCCTTCCGGCTCGTCGTTGATCTCGCCGTGGCCGACGGTGACGTAGAGGTTCCGGCGTTCGCGAAGAAGCTTATAGAGGCGTTCCTGAAAATCCCGATCGAGGGTCTTCAGGCTCTTCTCGGCTTCCTTCATGTCGGTGCCGATGTTCAACGTGCGCTTGGCCTCGCCGCGCTGGATCACGATCACCCCGTCCTGGATGATCTTCATGTCCTTGGCGAGCTGCGGCTGGAGATAGCGATCGGCCATCTCGAATTTCAGGTTCTTCGAGCCGGCCGCGAGCTTCTCGAGGTAGCCCTTCACCTCGGTGCGGACCGGATTCACTTCCGGAAAGAACGCCACGACGCGGATCGGCTCGTTGAGGCCGTCGACGATCTTCCGAGTCGACTCGCTCGGTTCGCTCGTCTTGAAGTACGAAAAATCGATCTTCGCCGTGGAACCGGCCGCCGAATAGACGAACAGCGCCGAGTACACGAGCGCGACGGCGATCGTCAGACCGGCGACGGCGGCGGAGCGCACGCGACGGCTCTCGAGCCGTTCGGCGTTGCGCATCGGCGCGAGCGCCGCTTCCGCGAACAGCATCGGAAGCACGCTGACCACGACGAGCACGACCCAGGCGACGGAGAGGAAGCCGTGCACGCGCTCGCGGGTCTGATCCGCAGCGGTTTGGAGCCCGAGCTTCGTCATCCCCCACTCGGTCGTCGCGAGGTACAGGCAGAGCGCGACCACGCCGACGATCGAGAAAATGCCGAGCACCTTTTCGATGCGGCCGCGCTCGCCACCGGCCTGCCAGGTCGGAACGAAGCGCGCCGCGGTCGCGCCGAGGACGGCGAGCGTTCCCACGCCCGAGACGACGAGTCGGGCGGTGTCGTACGTGCCGAGGACGCGCTCTCCGACGTAGAGGACGATGAGGCCGCCGACGTAGAGCGGGACGACCCACGCCGGAGCTCCGTCGCGCCCGGTGCCGGCCGGCGCCGCGTGCTTCGGGTCCGGGTTGTTCGATTCGCTGCTCATCGCCACCTCCGCGCCTCCAAGATCTTCGTCGCGGACAACAAGAAAAAGTACGTCACCGCGGAGTAGTACGCGACGCCCTTG
>DATBBD010000805.1:0-6230 GCA_036271175.1 Polyangiaceae bacterium
GATCTTCGGGGATGGTCTCGTTGGTCTCGACGTGCCGCGCGAACGTGTCGAGGGCCGCGCGCTCCCAGCACCAATTCTCCATGATCTGCGACGGCAGCTCGACGAAGTCCCACGCGACGTTGGTGCCGGCGAGGCTCCGCACTTCGACGCGGCTCAGGAGGTGGTGCAGCAAATGACCGAACTCGTGAAAGAGGGTCGTGACTTCCTGGTGCGTGAGGAGCGCCGGTTGTCCGGCGAGCGGCGTCGTGACATTCGCGCAGATGAGCCCGAGGTGCGGCGTGCGGCGAGCGCCGTCCGAAACGCCGGTCACGAGCCCGTTCATCCACGCGCCGCCGCGTTTTTCCTCGCGCGGGAAAAAGTCGGCGTAGAAGGAGCCGAGAAACGCGCCGTCTTCGTCGCGAAGGTCGTAGGCGCGCACGTCGGGGTGCCAGGCGCGAAGCGACAGGTTCGGTTCGACTTTCACGCCGTAGAGCCGGTGCGTCGTTTCGAACAGGCCGTCGACGACGCGGTCGAGTGAAAAGTAAGGGCGCAGCGCTTCTTCGTCGAAGTCGTAGAGGGCGCGCTGCTGTTTCTCCGCGTAGTACGCGACGTCCCAGGGCTCGATGGCGAACGCCGCGTCGCCTTCCAGCGCCCGGCGAAACGCGGCGAGCTCCGCCGTTTCGCGCTCGAACGCGGGGCGGCTTCGCGCCGTCAGATCTTCCACGAAGGCGCGCGCGCGGGCGCCGCTCTTCGCCATTCGATCTTCGAGGACGAAATTCGCGAAGTCTTCGTAACCGAGGATCTTCGCTTGCTCGCGCCGGAGCTCGAGGATCTTCGAGATGAGCGGCGCGTTGTCGGCTTTGCCCTGGGTCGCGCGCGAATTGTACGCGCGATACGCGGCCTCGCGGATCTTGCGATCGTCCAAGTAGGTGACGAGCGGGATGTAGCTCGGCGCCTGCAAGGTGAACCGATACCCCGCCTTTCCTTTTTGTTCCGCGCTCTGGCGAGCCGAAGACGTCGCGGACTCGGGGAGGCCGGCCAGGGCCGAGGCATCGGCGATGACGAGCTCCCACTCCGCCGTCGAGTCGAGGACGTTCTGGGCGAACTTCACCGTGAGCTCGGCGAGCTCGCGGCTGATGTCCTCGAGGCGCCGCTTGGCGTCCGGCGCGAGCTCGGCGCCTTGCCGGCGAAAGTCTTCGAGGGTCTTCTTGAGAAATCGCTTTCGGGCGCCGGTGAGGGAGCGCGCGTCGGGGGTCGCCGCATAGTCGCGGAGCACCTTCCAGAGCCCGGCGCGGAGCGGAATGCTCGCGAAGAAGGCGTTCACCTCGGGGCGGACCGTGTTGTAGGCCGCGCGCAGCGCCGGAGTGCTGGCCACCGATTCCAGATGTCCGACCACCGTCATGGCCACTTCGATGCGCTCGGTGGAGCGATCGAGGGCGCCGAGGACCTCGTCGTACGTGGACGGCGAAGCGACGGCTTCGATGGCCTCGAGCTTCGCCTTGACGTCGGCCGTGAGCTCCGCGATCGCCGGCACGACGTGCTCGGCGGCAATGCGGTCGAACGGGATCTGGATGCCGAGAGCGAGCAGCGGATTGTCGGAAGTGGCCATCGTCATTTTCAAGTATGCCTAAAGCAAGACGCCGACCCCCGCCAGGACGTTCCACGACGTACCGAGCTCGGGGAACCCGCCGACAGTGACCAGAGTGCCCGATTTCCCGGGCGTATTTTCCGGTGTGAAGAGCGCGCCGCTTTGATTCGAGAGGACGCCGAGGGTCGCCGACAAAGTGAGCTCGACCCAGTTCGGTAAGACTTCGAAGCGCCCGCCCACCGAGAACGGCACCTCGACGAACACCGCGCTTCGGATCGGGAGCGACACCGTTTGAGGGCCGCTGGTTTGGAGTTCCTCGGCCGTCGTGCGACCCCACCCAATGCCGCAGCCGGCGAACAGGTCGAGCCGCTTCATCGGCGACCACGTCGGCTCGAGCTCGGCGCCGAGCAAAATGCGCGAGAGATCCGACTGCTCGTACGTCGTGTGCTCGGGGAGCCCGAGCGCGCCGTCGTCGAACGACACCGAGTTGTGTTCGAGCTGCACGAGAGCGCGAGCGCCGAGCCAGCGAAGGATCTCGATGCGCGCGTGCATCCCCCAAACACTAGAAAGCCCGTAATGGACTTTGCCCGTATCGCCGGGACGCCGGCCGAGCCCTCCGTCGAAGCCGAGCTCGACGTGTCGCCAGCGATCTTCCGCGATCGGCGGCTCGACGACGTCGGGTCGTGGGCCGAGCACCAGATCCGGCGTTGGCGTTGGCGGCGGCGGCGTCGGTGCCGGCGCGGGGGCCCCCGCGGGGCTCTCCGCCGCGAGCGCCGCCGATGCGGTGACGACGAGAACGACGCCGAGGCGTCCGAGGATCGCGGCGCGCATGCCGCGCCCTAGCTCCGGAGCTCGCCGAGGTGGAGGGCGGCCTGGCGCACGCGCTCGTGCTGTCGCTCCACTTCGTCATCGGTCAAGGTTCGCGCCCCATCCGGATCCGTCGTGGCCTTCGGGTCGCGATAGACGACACGATACGCGAGCGAGCGCCGTCCTTCGCCGACCGCTCCGCCCGTGAAGACGTCGAAGAGCTCGACGGACTCACAGAGCTCGCCCGCCGCCTTGCGGATCTCGCGCTCGACGTCCCCGGCGAGCACCGACTCCGGCACGATCAGCGCGACGTCGCGGGTGACCGCCGGCAGCCGGGGGATCGGACGGAACACGGTCGTCGGATGGCCGAGCCGCGCGAGCGCGACGAGATCGAGCTCGACGACGACCGCCGGTCCGCCCAAGTCGAGCGCGTCGGCAACGTCGGGGTGGAGCGGCCCGAGCGAGCCGAGCCGGATCGGGCCGAGGGTGATGACGGCTGCGCCGCGGGGGTGCAAATGCAACGGCCGCTCGGGGGGCGAACATAGCGTCACCTCCGGGGTGCGTCCGGTGAGTCGTTCGACGAGCTCGACGGCGAGACCCTTGGCGTCCCAGACGTCGACGTCCTTCGGCGGCTCGAGATAGCCCGCGCGCGGTCCGGCGAGCACCGCGGCGAACGACGGTCGCTCCTCGGGGAGCACGCCGCGGTCTTCGTCGCCCTTCGAGAGCGCGAGCGCGTGCTCGGAAAATTCGAGCTCCGGAGCGAGAAACCGCGCGCCGATCGAGAAGAGCTGGACTGCTTGTTCACCGCGACGGCGAGCGCGCCGGAGTGAATCGAACAAACCGGGGAGCAGGCTCGTCCGCATCACTTGCCGATCCTCGGTTTGCGGATTTCTGAGCGCCACGAACGCCGGCTCGGCATGCACCAGCGCGAGGTCCTTCTCGGAGACGAAGCTGTACGTGATGGCCTCGGAGAGCCCGAGACTCACCGCTTCGCGCGCCAGGTTGCGCTCGAGCCGGAGCGCGGGTCGCGGCTCTTCGGGCTTCGTCGCCGGGAGCACCGTCGGAATCTGGTCGAGGCCGCGCACTCGCGCGACTTCTTCGATCAGATCCACTTCGCGCGAGACGTCGGGGCGCCACGACGGCACGACGGCGTCGAGCACGCCGGCCTCGGCGGGAGTCACGGCAAATCCGAGCCGCACGAGGACGCCGCTCGCCTCGTCGAACGGAACCGGCGTGCCGAGCAGCGCGTCTAGCCGCGACGATCGGAGGCGCACCGCCGGCGCCGGGATCGGCGGCCCTTGCACGACGATCGAGCCCGGGACGATCGCGCCGCCCGCGAGCTCGGCGAGAAGCGCCTTGGCGCGATCGAGCACGGCGGGGATCGCGCCGTGGTCCACGCCGCGTTCGTACCGATAGCTCGCCTCGGTGGAGAGCCCGTGGCGGCGCGACGTCCGGCGCACGCCGCGCGGCGTGAAGTAGGCGCATTCGAGGAGCACCCGCTTCGTCGTGCTGCGAATCTCGCTCGCGATGCCGCCCATCACGCCGGCGAGCGCGGTCGGCCCCTCGGCGTCGGCGATGACCAGATCGTCCGGGTCGAGCTTTCGTTCCACTCCGTCGATGGTCGTGAAGGGTTCACCGGCTTTCGCGCGCCGCACGACGATGCGACCGCCGCGCACGAGCTCTTGATCGAAAGCGTGCATCGGTTGCCCGAACTCCAAAAGCAGCAAATTCGTGATGTCGACGACGTTCGAGATGGAACGAATGCCGAGCGCTTGGAGCCGATAGCGGAGCCAATCCGGCGAGGGTCCGATCGTCACGTCGTCGACGACGGCCGCCGCATAGATCGGGCATCGCTCGAGGTCGACGACCTCGACGGTGACGAGCTTGTTCAACGCCAGCGCCGTCGTCCGCTGCGGCTCGAGCGCCATCGGCGGCGCGAAGGGAATACCGAACGAGGCGGCGAGATCGCGCGCGACGCCCAGGTGCCCGAGCGCGTCCGGGCGGTTCGGCGTGATCGCGAGGTCGAACACCGTGTCGCGAGCGACCGGCACGAAATCGACGAGGCGCGTTCCTGGCGCCGCGCTTCCCGGCGCAAAGACGACGATGCCGTCCGCCGACTCGGAGAGTCCGAGTTCCTGCTCGCTGCAGAGCATGCCGGCGCTCGGAACGCCGCCGATCGGACGCGCTTCGATCGTGAGACCGATGACGGGGAGATGCGTCCCGAGCGGTGCGAGCACGACCATGCCGCCGGGCGCCGGAACGTTGGGCGCGCCGCAAACGATACGCTCTTCGCGGCCCTGACCCACGTCCACCGTGACGAGGCGGAGCTTGTCGCGCGACGGGTGCGGCTCGATCTTGCAAACCGTCACGAGGACGACGTCCTCGCTCGCGCCGAACGCGATCACGCCGTCGACGGCGAGACCGAGCGACGTCAAACGCGCCGCGACCGCGCCGGCAGTGGCGTCGAGGTCGGGCAGTAGTTCTTTGAGCCAGGAATAAGAGACGCGCATCGGGAGCGCTTTTAGCACCTTCGCCGGTATACCTCCCGGCCTCGCGCGGTCTCGCCGCTACCGGCCTTTTTTCGGGCGATCCGCGGCTCTCGCGGCGACGGAGACGTCAGGCGGCGCGGAACGCTCGGCGCGCGCGGCGAACGAACGCGGACATGAGTTCGGAGGCGCCGAACAGCATCGCGGCGCCTTCGGACAGCATGAGCTGGTGCTCGTGGACGGCGTGAAGAGGCTCTTGCGAGAGCCACATGCCGAGGGCCATCAACGACAGTAGGCCGAAGTAGGCGGCGCCCATCGCGACCCGTCGCGGCGCGGGCACGTCGTAGTACGCCGTGCGCGGCGCCTTGAGCGAGCGATAGAGCTGCATTCCGCCGAGCACCAGGATGATGAGGAGCAACGGCGAATGCGTCATCACGAAGACGCCGATGCCGACGGCGAACCCGACCGCCCAGAGCCAGCGGCTGACGACGCCCACGACTCGACCTCCGTCGAGCGGCGAGATGGGGATCATGTTGAACATGTTCAGCATGAAGCCGGTCGACGCGAGCGCGAACCAGAACGGCGAGCCCGTCGTGGCGGCCAGGGCGAGACACGCCGCCGCGCCGACCGTGCCGAGCACCGGCCCGCCGATGCCGACCACCGCTTCGACCCACGCATCCCGCGGCATGCCGCGCATCGCGATGACGGCGCCGACGAACGGAATGAACACCGGCGCGCTCGCCGGTATCCCTTGCTGCTTCATGGCGATCGCGTGCCCCATCTCATGCACGAAGAGCAGCAGCACGAACCCGAGCGCGAACGGGAGCCCCCAGAGCGTCGCGTAGACGCCCACGGCGAGGAACATGCTGAGGAGGCTCCCCAACTTGACCAGCTTGAAGAGCGCGAAGGCCCACTTCAGCTTGCCGAGCAAAAACGCGATGGCGACCCCGATGGGGCCTGCTTTCTTCGTTCGGCCGGCTCGGCCGCTCGGGGCCGCACCGCTCGGCGGGGTGGACGGAGCCACGAGCCCGGTTTCGGCATCCATGCGGCCCAACATAAGGTCTCGGGTGCAGCAGGGCTAGGGTGCCCCGGTGTTGGCTGGGGAAATCGTCCGGTCAGCGCTTCGTTCGGGCGCGGAAACAGGTGGGGGAATGGTCGTCGACCAGGCCGCACGCCTGCATGAAGGCATAACAAATCGTCGAACCGACGAATTTGAAGCCGCTATCGACGAGGGCGCGACTCAGCGCGTCGGACTCGGCCGTGCGCGCCTGAAGGTCTTTGAGGGTGCGCGGTCGATTCACGATGGGTTTATTCCCGACGAACGGCCACACGAAGGCGTCGAACGAGCCGAACTCTTTCTGGATGGCGAG
>DATBBD010000806.1:0-5358 GCA_036271175.1 Polyangiaceae bacterium
CGGCGAGCCGGCGTCGAATTGCCGTACGCCGTGCGCTCGAGCACGTGAGGCACCGCGGCCTCGGAACGCAGCGCCGCGAGCCCGTCGAGGGCGCCGGCGCGTTTGACGTCCGCCCACGACGCGGCGCCGAGCAACGACACCAGCGTGTCGAACGCCTTCGGACGGCGCGTTTCGCCGAGGGCGCGCGCGGCTTCGGCTCCCACGAGGTAGCTCCGGTCCTTCTCGGCGGCGGCTGCGAGCAGCGTCGCCGCCTCGTCGGTGCGAAATTCGCCGAGCGACGCGACGACGGCGCGACGCACCTTCGGGTGCGCGACGGTCGCGTGCTTGGACAGCGCCGCAAAAGCGTCGTTTCCGCGGATCTTCCCGAGCGCCTGGGCGACTTCGGCGCGGACCATCCAGCTCTCGGATTTTTTCGCGAGCGACGCGGACAGCGCGCGCACGGTTTCCGGATCGGTCCGCTTGGCGAGCGCTTGCGCCGCGACATAGCGGAGACGCGCCGTCGTGCCGTGGGCGAGCTGTTGACGGAGCATGTCGGCGGGGCCCTCGACGGTGATCGCGCCGATGACGCGGAACGAGGGATCGAACCCCACCCACGCCGGGCGCTCGGACAACGGAACGACGAGCGCGTCGCTCTCCGACTCGATCCACTTCTCGTAGCGGTGCACCTTGCCGGACTTCGTCCCCACCTCGACCTCGAGAAGGAAGACGAACAGCGGCACTTCGCCGGTCTTTTGGCTCTGCTTCACCTTCACGTCGAGCGAGCCGTTCTCGAACCCGATTTGCACTTTGAGCACCGGATGACCGGGCCGGAAGATCCATTGATCGAAGAATTGTTCGAGCGATCGTCCGCTCACTTCTTCGAACGCCCGCTCGAGGTCGTTGGTTTCGACCAATCCGCCGCCGTGCCTCGTCAGATAGACGTTCACGCCCTTCCAGAACAGCTCGTCGCCGAGCTCGCGGCGCAGCATGTGAAGGACGAGCGCGCCCTTCTCGTAGAGGTGCCTGTCGAACAGATCGATCGGTTCCTGGTAGTCGCGGCAGACTACCGGGCGCATGTAGCGGCCGTTGGCCTCGGACAAGTACGCGCCGACATCGCTCTGCACGCCGTACTCGTATTCGTCGAGATCGAGCCGATCTTCGCGCTCGACGTGCTCGAGATACGTCGCGAAGCCCTCGTTCAACCAGGCGTGCGACCAATCCCGGCATGTGACGTAGTCGCCGAACCACTGGTGCGCGAGCTCGTGCGCGACGAGGTCGTTGCTCGAGACGTCGAGGGCAGCGCGCTCGTCGACCAGGACGTGCTCGTACATCGTCGTCGCCGTGGTGTTCTCCATACCGCCGAAGATGAAGTCGCTCACGACGACCTGTGAATAGCGGCTCCACGGAAACGGCACGCCGGTGAGGCGGCCGAATAGCTCGATCATTCGCGGGGTTTCGCCGAAGGCTCGGCGTCCGTCCGCCTCGCGACCGGGGGGAACGAAATAAGCGATCGGCGTCGAGGGCAGACCCGGCCGCATTGCGGGGCGGTCGTCGACCACGTCGAAGTGCCCTACGACGAGCGTGAAGAGGTAGCTCGGGATGGGCTGACGCATCTCGAAGCGGTAAGTCCACGCCTTTCCGCGCGGCGTGGTCTTGCCGACGAGCTCGCCGTTCGAGAGCGCGGTGAAGCCGGCCGGAACGCGCACCGTCACCGCCGTCGTCATCTTGACGTGCGGCTTGTCATGGCACGGAATGAAGTGCCGCGCGTCTTCGTCCTGGCACTGGCTCCACACCTGAAGCGGACGCTCCTTCACCTGCTCGTCGGGCGCGAGGAAGTAGAGCCCGCGCTTCGGCTCCGCGCGATAGACGATTTCGAGTTTGCCTTTCTTCACTGCCTTCGGGACGACGACGGCGATGTGGTCGCCCCCGTACGTGTACTCGGCGGCGCGGAACCCTTTGCCCGCGTCGAGGCGAACGCGCGCGATCTGAAAGCCGAGCGCGTCGAGCTCGAGCTCGAGCGCCGTCGGAGATTTTCGAACGAAGTCGAGCGTCGCGGTCGCGGAAATCGACCGCTCGGCGAAGTTCAGGTCGAGCGACAGATCCAGGTGCTCGATCGAAAAGGGTCGCGAGCGCTCGTATTTCCGGTCGGTGCCGGCGAGGACGAACGAACCCGACGCCCCGGCGCATGCGCAGCGAGCGTGCAATCTTTGGGACAGAACCATTGCGCGTCCACGGGTAGCCGGTCCGCCGGCGACCGGCAAGATGGCGAACGTCGCGACGACCGAGCCTCGACTCGAAACCGCCGGGCGTCTCGTTCGGGGGGCAGACGCCGAGGCGCCGATACATCGTCGCGTTCGACGTTGTAGAGTCGGAAAGTGCCGACGACGGTGACCGGCGAAGTCGAGCGCGTTACCTACGAGAACGAGGAAACGGGCTTTCGCGTCATTCGCCTGGGCGGGGTCGAAGGACGAGGCGGCCTTTCCGTGGTGGGCCGATTCGCGGCGGTCGGCCCCGGCTCCAGGATCCGGGTGACCGGCGACATCGTCAAAGATCCGCGCCACGGCGAGCAGCTCCGCGCCGACGCGGTCGTCGTCGTCGCACCAGACACCTTGGTCGGCCTCGAAAGATATCTCGGCTCCGGTCTCGTGCCGGGGATCGGGCCGGGCTTCGCGAAGCGCATCGTCGAGGTGTTCGGCATGGACACCTTGAAGGTGCTCGACCAATCGCCCGAGCGGCTCGCCGAGGTGCCGGGGCTCGGAACGCGGCGCATCGAGGACATCCAGAAGAAGTGGATTTCGGCGCGCGCGATTTCGAGCATCATGCTCGTGCTCACGACGCACGGCGCGTCGCCCGCGCTCGCGTCGCGCATCTACGAGCGATACGGCGATCGGGCCGCCGAGATCGTGCAATTACATCCATATCGGCTCGCGCTCGAGGTGCGCGGCGTCGGATTCAAGACGGCCGATCGCATCGCGCGCTCGCTCGGGATCGCCGGCGATCACCCCGAGCGCGCACAAGCCGGCGTGCTCCACATGCTCGAGTCGCTCGCCGATCAAGGGCACGTCGCCGCGCCGCGGACGGCGCTCGTCGACAAGACCGCGCAGATGCTCGTCGTCGATCCGGCGCACGTCGAGGCGGCGATCGACGCGCTCTTCGGCGCCGGTCGCGTCCACGTCGAGGACGGGCTCGTGTTTTCGGCGCGGCTCTACGGCGCCGAGACGACCCTCGCCGCGGAAATTCTCCGGCTTCGTGAAAGCGCGTCGCGTCCGCTCCATGGGCTCGAGGCGGCGATTGCGGCGTTCGAAGCGGCGCTCGGGTTTTCGCTCGCCGAGTCGCAGCGCGCCGCGGTGCGCGCCGCGGCCGAGCAGAAAATCATCGTGATTACCGGCGGACCAGGCGTCGGCAAGACCACCATCGTGCGCGCGATTTTGAGCGTCTTCGAGCGGGCGCGCCTTTCGGTGCGGCTCGCGGCGCCGACCGGGCGCGCCGCGAAGCGGCTCTCCGAAGCCACGAAACGGCCGGCGTCGACGATCCATCGCTTGCTCGAATACGATCCTCGGCTTCGAAAATTCGCGCTCGGCGCGGACCGGCCGCTCGACACCGACGCGCTCGTCGTCGACGAGGCGTCGATGATCGATCTCGAGCTCGCCGTCGCGCTGTTCTCGGCGGTGCCGCCCGCCGCGCGCGTCGTCATCGTCGGCGATTCCGATCAGTTGCCGTCGGTCGGCCCGGGCGCGGTGCTGCGCGACATCATCGACAGCCGCGTCGTGCCGGTGGTCACCCTCGACGAGATTTTCCGTCAGGCCGCCGAGAGCCGGATCGTCAAGAACGCGCACGCGATCTTGCGCGGCGAAATGCCCGAGAGCTCGGACCCGAACGCGCCTCAGGCGGACTTTTTCGTCATTTCACGCCGCGACCCCGACGAGGCGGCGCGCACCTTGCTCGAGCTCGTCACCGAGCGCATCCCGAAGCGATTCTCGCTGTCGCCGCGCGACGACATTCAGGTGCTCACGCCGATGCACCGCGGTCCGGCTGGGACGATCGCGTTGAACCAGGCGCTCCAGAAAGCGCTGAATCCGTCGGGCCCCGCGCTCGAACGACGCGGCACGCACTACCGAGTCGGCGACAAGGTGATGCAGACGAAGAACGACTACGACCGCGACGTGTACAACGGCGACGTCGGCATCGTCGTTCGCGTGGAGCCCGAAGAAGAACGTCTCGCGGTGAAGTTCGACGAGCGCGAAGTGATGTACGAAGACGCCGCGCTCGATGTTCTGACGCTCGCGTACGCGACCAGCATTCACAAGAGCCAGGGCAGTGAATACGCCGCGGTCGTCGTGCCGCTCCTGACGACCCACTTCGTGATGCTCTCGCGAAATCTCGTCTACACCGCCGTCACGCGCGCCAAGCGACTCTGCGTGCTGGTCGCCGATCCGCGTGCCCTCGCACTAGCGCTCGCCGAAACGCGCCGCGAGGAACGCGTCACGCGCCTCGCCGAACGGTTGCGGCGCGGGTAGCAACCATAAGAAAAAGGCATGTAAGGGAGAGCTAGGGCCAAGGTTAAGCGGAGAAGGGGGAGTCGTAAGACTCGAACCCGGCGCGGCAAGAACGTTTGAGGCCCCGGTAGAGCTGAGAGCTGAGGGCTAAAGCGAGAAGGCGAAGGAAAGGCTCCGCGTAGCGACGCGACGAACAGGACTGGTGCACGCGAAGTCACCGCGAGGCAGCCCCTTACCCCTGATCCTCTCCCTCTAGCTCTCGCTCTACCGCAGCCTCAAAGCGGAGTCGCAAGGCGCGACGCCCGCCTCACTCGGGAATCACAAAACTCTTCGACACCGTGACCGCGTCGCCGCTGAACGGCGGAACCTGGGCCATGCGAAAGAGGCGCGCGACGCAGCTTGCGACGGACGTGCCGGCGAAGTCGCCGCCGACGACGTTGGCGGCCGAGGCATGGCCGCTGGGCGAGAACGTCACTTGCACCTTGCCCTTGCCGGTCGGGCCATCCGCCGACTTGCACGACAAGGCGTTCGCCGCGGCGGCCTCGAGCGCCGACTTTGCCGCGGCCGTGTCGAAGGAGGGGCCCGCGGGGATCGCGGGTGCCGGCGCGGGATCGGCCTTGCTCGGGGGATCGGACGGTGACGAATTATCTTCGGCGAGCACGACTTTTTCGGCCGTCGGCCCTTCGGAACTCGGCGCGGAACGCTTCGGATCCGGCGCGTTGTTTGCGCGCAGCGCCGTCTCGAAGTCAGCGGTTTTGTCGCGCGCGGGTTCCGCTGCCGTTTTCGGCGTCGATCGTTCCGCGGCGGCAACGTGGGTCGGTGGCGCGGCGGGAGCGGGGGACGACTTCGGCGTTGCCGTGGGCTCGACGGGCGAGGGAGGCGC
>DATBBD010000807.1:0-6583 GCA_036271175.1 Polyangiaceae bacterium
GACGATCGCGAGCGCGAGAACGGCGATGGGCTTCGCCCGCTCTTGATCGCTCACGTCACGACCGCCTCGCGCCCGACCCGCGCGACCTTCATGTTGACGACCACGTCGGCCTTTCCGAGAAACGGGATCGCGTCGTTCCCCCACTCGACGACGAGGATGCAACCTTCGTCACGCCGCTCGCGCAAACCGAGCCGCTCGACTTCGCGCCGAAGATCCAAATCTTTAGCGAGGAGCCGGTGCAGATCGGCGTGCAAGAGCGTGCCGCGCGGCGTCTCGTATTCCTGCACGAGGTTGAACGTGGGCGACGTGATGCGCACGCTCCCCGGAACGCCGAGCTCGCGCGCGATCGCTCGCGCCAAGAACGTTTTCCCCGCGCCGAGATCGCCCGAGAGCACGACGAGATCACCCGCGCGGAGCTTCGCACCGATGGCGCGGCCGAGCTTCTGGGTTTCTCGCCGCGTCTTGAGATGCACCAACTAGAATCTATACAACGCACGGACCATCGCGCCGCCGAGAACGATCGGCTCGGTCGAGCCGAACGCGCTCTGCACGTCGAACGCCGCCTCGAGCTGGAAATGCTCGCCAAACCCGATCGACGCGAACGCGTCCGTTCGAAGCAGGAAACGGCTCTGCTCGTCGCCCGTCGTGACGAAGAAACCGCCGATCGTCACCTCGGGCCCGACGAAGATGCGGAGCTTCGGCACGAGCGGAATGGCCCAGCGCGCGCCGACGTCCAGCAGGATCGCGTTCGGACCGTAGAGGTTGCCGCCGAAATCGGCGCGGAGCGCGAGACCACGAACGAGCTGCGGGTTCTTCTCGTCGGCGAGCGGCGCCCACTCGCCCGTGACCGTCCCGATGAACGCGAACGTCGACAAACCGTTGCCGCCGCTCGGATGCGCGAACGCACCGTCGACGCCGAGGCCGATGCCGAACGCGAACGGCGCGTGGATTCCGTAACCGCGATCGGGCTCGGGCACGACCGGCTTCGGCGGCGGAGGCGGAGGCGGCGGAGGCGGCGGTGGCGGCGGAGGTGGCGGCGGCGGTTTGACGACCTCGTTCTCCCAAGGAATGTCCGCGTTCGCGATCCCTTCGGGCCGGAGCAGGAGCGCGAGCATCTCGCCGATCTGCACGTTGGCCTTCGTCGGATCGATTTCGCGCGCGAGCGACTCGACGCGCCCGCTGTCGACTTGGCACGCCTCGACCTCGAGCTTGTATCCGTTCGCAATCGGTCCGTTCGGATGCTCCGTCACGTGCCCGACGACGACCCACTGCGAGCTCGATGCGCGCCCCGCCGCTTGGTACTCGCTCTTCGTATCCGCGACGCCGTCCGCGACGGCCATCTGCGCGGTGACGAGCTCCGAATCCGTCGCGAGCGTATGCGCCTTCGAAATCGCCGCGCCCGACGTCGCGGTGCGCGCCGCGTCGAGCTGCTCTTTCGTCGCGCTCCCGAGAAACGGAAGCACCGCGACTTTGTCTGCGAGCGCGCTCGCGCAGACGAGCGTGACCAAAAGAAAGCTGGCGGCGGACGAGAGTCTTTTCATTGGCAATCTTCTCTGATCGCCCGGCGCGCACCCCCGTTGTAGCCCATCACGCGGGCTCGGGCTCGCCTTCTTCTTCTTCTTCCTCTTCCTCGTCGTCGTCTTCGTCTTCGTCTTTTTCGGGCTTCGCTGCCGGTTTCGTGGCGGGCTTCTTCTCGGCTTTCTCTTCCGCCTCTTCCTCGGCTTCTTCTTCTTCTTCTTCTTCTTCTTCCGGCTCGTGCCTCTTCTTCTTCTTCTGCACCATCTCGCCTGGGAGGCCGAGCGCCATCGCCTGCTTCGGGTTCTTGCGCGCCTCTTCCCAGAGCTTCGCGTAGAAGTACGCGACGATCACCGCGCTCAAGACGCCGATGAATTGGCTCGTCGAGAGGTTGTACGGATCGCTCTCGAACTGCCCCGGCTTGAGCATGAAGAACGCGACGATCGCGGGCACGACGGACAATACGCGCGCGCCCGTTCGAACGTTCTTGTTCTGGATGCCGAGCGAGATGCCGAAGATGAACGCGAGCGCGAAGAGAAGCAGCCCGCCCGAAATCAGGATGTAGCGATCCATCTGCGGCGGAACGCTTCCGCGCTCTTCGTCGTCCCGCCAGAGCTCGAGCAAGAAGCGCAAGAACCCGTACGAGAAGACGAACGTGAAGAAAATCTGCCCGCGGAATTTCTGATGCTTGCGATGCCAAAGGAGAAGCGCGAGGAGGCCGAGGCCGACGAGCGCCTCGTAGATCTGCGTCGGGTGGACCGGGAACGAGTGGTCCTTCAAGTTGACGCAGTCGGCGGCTTTGTACGCCATCTCCTGGCACATCTTGAGGTGGTGCGCGTACGGGATGCTGCCGACGAGCGCGTTGCCTTTTTCGTCGTAGCCGAGCGTGCCGTCAGGCAGGTGCGGGAAGGTTCCGAGCTTCTGGAGGAACGCCGGCGCGTTCGCAGAAAGACGCTGGCCGAAGTCGCAGCCGTACAAGTAACAACCGATGCGCGTGATCAAGAGACCCGACGCGAGGCTTGGCACCGCGACGTCCGCCCAGGGCAGCAGCTTCATGTGCTGCGAGCGCAGATACATCCAGCTCCCGAGGAACCCGCCGACGAAGCCGCCGTACGCGACGAGCCCGCCGCGCCGCAGCGCGAACCAATCGGCCACCGTGTCGAACTGGCTAGGGTTCGTGGCGATGTACAAAAGGCGCGCCCCGACGAGCGCGGCGATCGCCGTGATGACGTAACAGTTCGCCATCGTCTCGCGCGGCAGCCCCTCGCGCTGCGCGAGGCCGAGCGTCAAGAACCAGCCGGCGATCAGCGACGACCCGAGCAGGACGCCGTACGAGTAGATCGGCAGCGAATCGATTTTGTACTCGGTCGTTCGCCAGTAGTACGCACCGGCGCAGGCGAGCGCGGCGACCACGAGACCGGTGAGCGCTTCGTCCTTCTGCTGTTTGCGCAGGAACACCGCGCCATATATCGCCGCGAGAACGGCGAGCACGACGAGCGCCCACCAGAGCTTCAGCGGCCGATGAGGAAGCGGAATGTGAAACAGGATGGGATGCATCGACGGAACCTGGATTACTCGAACTCATGGTAAACCGCGAGCCATGAAGCTTTCGTGCGCCTTCCCCCTTTTGGCCGCCGCGGCATGCGTGCCGGCGGGCAACAGCACCCAGGGCGACGCCGGCTCGGCCGCGAACAACAACAACACCATTCAAGCGCCGTCGTTTCGGCCCTCGCAAAACATCATGACCGCGGTCTTCGAGGACAACTTCGAGCGCAGCTCGCATCCGATCCCGCCGCTCATGCCATCCGTCGCGCCGTCCGCCTCCGCCTCTGCCTCTACTTCTGCGTCGGCGTCCGCTCCGATCATTCCGGGACTCACGTCGCCGCCGGCCGACGATCTCGGTCCGAACTGGCGGCAAGCGCAGACGAACGCGTGGCACATCGAGAACGGCCGGCTCTGCGGGCAAATGGCCCACAACCACGGCGTCTGGCTCAACCGAATCCTTCCCGTCAACGCGCGCATCGAGTTCGACGCCATCGCTGAAAACGCCGACGGCGATCTCAAGGCGGAAATCTGGGGCGACGGTCAGTCGCACGCGACGAGCGTCACCTACAACAACGCGACGAGCTACCTCACGATCCTCGGCGGCTGGAAAAACCACTACCACGTGCTCGCGCGCATCAACGAGCACGCGCCCGATCGCCGCGAAATCAAAGTCGACAAAGACTCCGACGACCCGAAGGAGCACCCGGTCGCGGTTGCGCAGATTTACCACTTCAAGGTCGAGCGCAACGACGGCCACACCGTTCGTTGGGCGGTGAACGGCCTCGACATGCTCCACTACGACGACCCGGGCCCGCTCGCGGGGATGGGCCACGACCACTTCGGCTTCAACGATTGGGAAGTGAAGGTTTGCTTCGACAATGTGAAAGTCACGCCGCTCCCGTGACGTTATAGTTTGCGTTAGTGGAGTCGGCGGAGATCGAAACGCTCGTCAACGAGCTCGAGACGCGCGTCGATCGGCTGCGGTCGCTCTACGAACAATATTTCATGGGCATCGAGCGCATGCCGCCGTCCGTTCCGCACAAGGACGCGGAGCGCCGCATTCAGCAGCTTCGCAAGGAGCAGATCCGCAACACCGGCGTGCGGTTTCGCTTTCAGATGATCCTGCAGCGGTACAACACGTACCAAACGCATTGGCAGCGCATCTGCCGTCAAATCGAAGAGGGGACGTACAAACGGGATCTTCTTCGCGCCCAGCGTCGCGCGAAGCCGATCGAAGTGGAGCTCGCGTCGCAGCCGCCGCCCGCGCCGAAGCCGGAGCTGATTCCCGAAGAAGCGCCGACGAAAAAAGTCGCGCTCGCGGACATCGACAATTTGAAGCTCGACGACTTTGCCGATCTCGATCGCTTGCTGAACGCGCCCGTCGAGAATCTGCCGGTGCCCCCGAAGCCGGTCGTGCCGGCCGCCCGCCCGCAATGGCGCAAAATCGAGAAGCCCGCCGCGCAGCCCGCGCCGCCGCCAGCCCAAGAAGCTGCGCCGCCACCACCGCCGAAGCCGGGGCCGCCGCCGGTGCCGAAGAAACCTCCGCCGCCCCTTCCGACGGCAGCCGCAGCGCCCAAGCCCGCCGCCCCTCCCGCTCCTGCGCCGCCCGCTCCTCCGCCCGCTCCGCGCTCACCGGCCGATCTCAGCGACGACCGGATGCGCCAGCTCTATACCCAGTACGTTCAAACCCGCCGCGCGCAAAAAGAGTCGACCGCGGCGATCACTTACGACGCGATGGCGAAGAGCCTCCGGGAATCGAGCGCGAAGCTGCGCGAAAAACACGGCAAAGCCGTCGACTTCGAGGTCGCCGTGAAGGACGGCAAGACCATCCTCAAGCCGGTGGTCAAACCGAAATAGGTTTTAGTGCGACAAGCTGCGGGCGCGGCTCGACGGGGGCGTCTCGTCGTCCTCGCTGCAGAACAGAATCGCGCAGTGCTGCTGGTCAGCTCGCCGCATCCGCGTGCAGAGCTCGACGAGGTCTTCGTCGGAGTCGACGATGGAACCTTCGACCACTTGCGAGGTCTTCATGTCGTAACGGCACTCGTCGAGGGCGACCCAGCGGCCGCGAAGCAGACCGTCTTGCCTGGCTTGTTGAAGTGAGAGACGAACCTGCGGAACCGACGAGAGGCTTCTACTGCCCATGAGATTTCGGACGTTCCTACCCCGGGCGGCCCGACGTGGTCAAGAAACCTCCGCGAAAAATACTGTTCCGATGCGCAGTATGCGAGAGCGAAGTCTCGGTAATGATTAGCGGCGGCGGCGAGGGCGTCGCAAGGCGATCACGCCCGCCCGCGGGGCCGGTTCGGGGTCGAACGGCGGAAGCGCGAGGACCAAACGCTCGATGACGGGCAAGTCTTCCCGCAGCGCGCGCTCGGCGCGGAGCATGTCGAAGGCTTTGTCGAACACGAGGATGAGGACGTAAATCGCGGCGAAGCTGCGCGCGACTACGCCGTAATGTTCCTCGCGTTTGTTGTGGGCGAGGTGGCCGCCGCGATGGAGCTGGGCGGTCGCGGGGAGCGCGCGGATGTCGGCGACGGCGCGCGCGGTGAGCGGCGACGGCGTGCCAGGAGGGGGTGTGGCGGAAGTGCGCTCGTCATCCGAGTCATCGTCGTCCGTGTCGTCGACGACCGCGATGAGATCGCGATGCGACTCTTGGATTCGCTCGATGCGAGCGCGCGACTCGGCGTTGAGTGGAATGACGTTGGTGACCGGAGACGCGACGGGGCCCGCGACGGCGCCCCACACGATCGGCGAGTGCGCGTCGATGACGACCGCGTCGATCGCGTCGGCGCGGATCGCGAGGGCCTCGAGCTCGCGCCGCAGCGACCGGCGCTTTACGCGCTTCGGCCGCTCGGGGCCGGCGCCTTCGATCGCCGCGGAAAAAGCGGTGGCGAGCATTTCGAGGCGGCGCTGGCGCGCGTCGATGTCGGCAGGAGCTTCGTCGAACGTGACCACGACCTCCGAGCGCTCACCGAGCGGGACGACGAGGACCTTCGCAGACGCCTGGACGGTGCCGCGCGACTCCGCGCGAACGTCGGACGCGTCCATCTCGCGCGCGCAAAGCTCGAGAAACCTCGAGAGGGCCTCTTCGTTCACGTCTCGGACGTCCTCATTGCGCTTTGGCGCGGCGCCGAATGAGGCGGCGGAGATCGCGCACGTCGAACGGTTTCTCGAGGCGAGGCAGCTCGACCCTGTCGATGAACTGCTGCATCGTCGCCCCGAACGCGCCGCCCGTCATGAAGACGAAACGATCGCGAAGCGCGGGAAACTCGGTGGAAACGCGTTCGAAGAGCTCGATGCCGGTCACGTCGGGCATCATGATATCGCAAAGAACGACGTCGAAGCGAACGTCGTGTTCGAGGATCGCCAAAGCCTCGCTGGCCGAATTCGCGAGGACGACGTCGACTTCACGGCCGAGCGCCCGCCGGAGCGACGAGAGCAGCGTGAGCTCGTCGTCGACGATGAGCACGCGCGTCTTGAGCTCGCCCTCGGGAGGCGACGAGGCCACGTCGCGCTTGTGCGA
>DATBBD010000808.1:0-10207 GCA_036271175.1 Polyangiaceae bacterium
ACGTGAGCTGATAATTATAGCCCCAACGAAAGCTCATCGCGAGCGCGAGGCCGCGGTCGGACAAGCGCACGTAGCCCGCAACGCGGCTCGTGAGACGGAGAAAGTCGCTGGTGATCTTCGCCTCGTTGCCGACCGGCGACGCGTGCACGTGTTCGACGCCCGCAGAAAGAAACGTCCCGCGCGTCGCGTTGAACGGATCGTCGCGACGATCCCAGGTGACATTGGTGCGCTCGGCGACCGCTGCCGTGGTGCCTTCGGGAACGCGTAGCGACGGATTCAGGAGCTGGTATTGCGCGAGCGTCGCGCCCGTCGCGAGAAATTGCGCGTCGTTCAACTCGAGCGAACCGCCGAGCTGCGTGACGAACCGCGTGGTCGGTCGATAACTCAACGTGACGATGCCGGCTTGCTTGGTGAGCCCGAAGTCGCGGGAATTGTCGCGCACGTCGAGACCGACGAGCTCGAGCGGAAACAGCGGACCGAGTCCGACCTCCGGAAATTCGATCGACACCGTGTCGCGTCGTTCGAGACGCTTTTCGAGCGGCAGTGCCTGGAAGCGTTGGCGAACGTCGTCCTCGAAAATCAAGAAATCGGGCAAGAGACCGAGCTGGACGCGTAGCGTGAGCCGGACGGCTTCGCCGCCGATGTTCCGGTGCCCGTACTCGAACATGACGCGCACGCCGTCGCCCGTGCTGAACCCCGGGCGTACGTCGAGGTACTGCGCGCTCCGCTCGCGCACGGTGACGACCACGACTTTTTCCTTCGCGTAGACCTCGGGGTCTTCGAGCTCGACCGTGACGCTCGAGAACACGCCGAGGGTCGCGAGCCGCTCTTCGGTCGAGCGAACGTCGCTCCGTCGATAGAGATCGCCCTTTCCGAACGCCAGTCGACGCAAAATGAGCGACTCGTTCGTGCGCACCGCGCCGTGGACGACGATGTCTTTGACGCGCACGGGCTCGCGTTCGTTGATCAAGAAGCGCGCACGCCCCCGGGTTCGGTCCGGCGAGAGCTCCACGCGGAGCTCGACCGTCGCGAACGCGAAGCCGCGTTCGGCGTATTCGTCGAGGATTCGGCGCCGTGCTTTTTCGAGCTCGATTTGCGACACGGGTTCCCCGAGTTCGACGTCGGCGATCTTCGCGAGCTCTTTCTCGACGAGGACGCGATTGCCCTCGAAGCCGAGGTCCCAGAGAATCGCGCGAGGGCCGAGCTTCACCGGAATGCTGAGCGCGACGTCGGGTTCGCAGCGGTGGCCCTTGCGCGGATCGGGCACGCAGGGCGGAACCGGCGCGGGATCGTCGGCGGGCAAATCGATCGCCGTCGCCGGACACGTCACGGCGGGAACCGGCAATGGCCCGACCGGGATGCATTTTCCGGGCGGCGAGCGGAGATCGCAGGCGCGACGAATCAACGTCGCCGGGCCGACGGTCGCGGAGAGGTACCCTTCGGAGCGATAGAGCTCGGTGAGATGCCGCGTCGCGCGGTCGTACACTTCGGGGACGAACGTCTTCCACGGATTCGCTTCGACGGGCGTGACGCGCGCGCCGGTCGTGTTGCGCGGTCCGAGCACGCGATCGGTCGCCCGCTGGTCGACTGCGCCCGCGAACCCCGTCCCCGGAAGCGTCTCGGAAAGGAAGCTGTCGATTTCCGCGCCGACGTCGTCGGGGCTGCGATTCCCGGACAGACAAGGAAAACGACGCGACGTGACGCGCACGAGCGAGCCTTCGCGAATGACGAGGACGAGGTCGTTCAGCGGCGCGGTCGCGGCGCCGCGCAGCTCCGGCACCACCGTCGCGTCGAGATAACCGCGATCCGAATAATATTTTTCGATCCGCGTCGCGAGCGTCCCCGGCGCGCGGTCGTCGCTGTCGTCGAGAGCGAGCGCGTCGTCGAGATCGGCTTCGTCGAAAGCGTGATTCCCTTCGAACCGGACGCGCACGAACGGACCGGCGGCGACATCCACCGTGAGCGCCGCCCACGCACCCTGATTGGCGAGTCGGTGCGTGACGGCCGCCGACGGCCAGCCGCGCTTCCGGAGCTCGTCTTGTTCGGCGGCATCCGCAGCCGTAAGGGCATCTTCGTCGGCGCGATCGCCGCGGGAAAGGCCGTAGTCGTCGAGGATCGGATCGATCCGCTCCGAGCGGGCGGGCACGACGTGAAACGTGCGCGACGACAGATTGCGCGTGCGCCCCGCCGTCACGTAGAACACGAGCACGACGCGCATCGGATCGTCGGTGTCGATTGCGTCGGGCGCGACGATCGCTTCCGGAAAACCGCGGCGTACGTAGTACGCGCGCGTGCGATCTCCGGCCGCGGCGAGGAGCGGCAGGGTCACTTCGCTCTCGGCATCGAGGCCGATCGCGCGGCGCGTTTCGTCGTCGGGCAACGCGCCGCCGACGATCCGGACGCTCGCGACGATGCGGCGCGGAACGACGATGAGCCGGAGCGCGGCGCCCGCGCCGTCGGCGACGGCCTCGGCGCGGATCTCCGCATAGCGCCCCGAGTCGGCGAGCTCCTGCATCGCGCGCCGGGCGAGCGCGGGCGACAAGATGTCGCCGACCCGCGCGCGGCGAAGCATCACGTCGCGCCCCCATTTTCCGCCGACGGCCACGACGTCGATGCGCGACACCGTCCGCCCGGAGAGTGCGCTCACCGCTGCCGGATGAATCTCCGGGGTCAGGTCACCGACGTCCGCGCGGACGCGGCCGGCGACCAGGCCCAGCGCGAGGACCACGCCGAGAAGAGCCGCGTGGCCCCGTTTCCAGGGGCCGCGCCGGGAACGGTGGCTCACCCAGCGCCCCCAGGGACGAGTCTTGGCCTGGGGCCCGACGCGCCTGGACGGAAGAAAGGCGCCGGGGGACCCATGGGCGACCCCCTTCTTACACTGGCATGAAATGGGCCGGAACGACGACGGTCGACTAGGCTTCGTCCGAATGGCCCGGGCTCCCGAACCGAAGACCCGTCGGAAGGCGCAGAAGCGCCGTCGAAGGCGGCTCGGCCCGCTCGTGATGACCCTGGTCGCCGGGTGCGCCGCTGCGGTTTTTGGGCTGTGGATCGCCGTAAATCGCGTCGAGTGGCTCGGCCCTTACGTCGCCGACAGCCTCCGGGCCGTCGTGGGCGTCGATGCCGTCGCGAACCTCGAAGACTTCACTTATCGACTTCAGGACAGATGGAACCGCGTCTGGCGCAAGGGCGAGAAGCCGCGGGCGTATTGGACCGTGCCCGCCGCGCGCCCTGCGCCGCCGCCCAAGGCGGTGCCCCAAGAATTGGGCCCGGAAGCCGCGGCAGACGACGACACGCCCCCGCCATTCCACCTCGCCGACGTCGGCCCCGTGCACAAGGAATGGTCGGCGCCCGGCGATGGCGAATGGGTCGCGATCGGCGCCCTCGACCTGACGAACGACTCGCCCGTCATGTTGAAGACCCTCCTTCACCCGGACAAGAACCGGTCGTGGGCCGAGGTCTTCGTCGTCGCGATCGATCTGCGCCGCGTGCGGCCTTATCTGCTCCCGGGTCGGAAAGAGCCGCAAGCTACCGAGGACGCGGCTCTCGACATGGCTCGCCCCGGCGTGATTCCCGCCGGCTCGCGCGATCGGGTGCTCGCCGCATTCAACGGCGGCTTCAAAACCGAACACGGCCAGTACGGCATGGCCGTCGACGGAACGACGCTCGTGCGCGCTCGCCCCGGCGTCTGCGCCGTCGCGCTCTACAAGGACGATTCGGTCCGCATCGCCACGTGGGACAAGCTCGGCGATGAGAACACCATGGTGTGGTGGCGCGAAACGCCGGTGTGCATGTACGAAGACGGCGTCCTCCATTGGCGCCTCGCCGATCCGGGCCTCGCGAAAAAATGGGGCGCGACGCTCGACGGCGAAACCGTGATTCGACGCTCCGCGATCGGCATCAACGCCGATCGCTCGGTGCTGTTCGTGAGCATCAGCAATCACACGACGGCGCGGGTCATCGCCGACGGCATGCGGCACGCCGGCGCGGTCACCGTCGCGCAACTCGACGTGAACTACTCGTATCCGAAGTTCGTCACCTTCGAGAAAAAGAAGGACCCCGACGAAGGCGAAGCCGCGAAGCGGATCGCCATCCCGCTCGCCGACGGCTTCGAATTCAGCGAAGACGAATACATCCGCGAGCCCTCGCGCAGGGATTTCTTCTATTTGATGCCGAAGGACGCGGACAAGCGCACGGCGTTGAAGAAATAGCGCGCTCGGACGACACTCGTTCCCATGAACACTCCGAACGCCAAGGCCCTGGCGGCGCGGGCCGCGCTCGATTTTTTGCCGGAGTCCGGCGTCATCGGTCTCGGTACCGGTTCGACGGCGAAGCTCTTCATCGACGGCGTGGGTGAGCTGGTTCGCGCGGGCAGAGCGCTTCGCGGAGTCCCGACGAGCGACGCGAGTCGTCGTCAGGCCATCGCGCTCGGCATCGAGCTCTTCGACGACGCAGGCCCGTGGGACATCGACGTGACCGTCGACGGCGCCGACGAAGTGAGCGAATCGCTCGATCTCATCAAGGGCGGGGGCGGCGCACACACGCGAGAGAAGATCGTGAACTTCTCGTCGAAGAAGAACGTCATCGTCGTCGACGATTCGAAGCTCAGTAAGAAGCTCGGCGAGAAGTGGCCGGTGCCGCTCGAGATCCTCGGTTTCGGCCACGGCTCGACGGTCGCCACGCTGTCGCACCTCGGCCGGGTCGAGCTCCGTCTCAAGGACGGCCGCCCCTGGATCACGGACTCCGGAAATTACATCTACGATCTGCACGCGGGCGTCCTCCGCGATCCCGCGGCGCTCGACCAAGCCATCCGCGCCATCCCCGGCGTGGTTGCGACCGGCCTTTTCATCCAGCGCGCGTCGATCGTCCTCGTCGCAGGCGCGAGCGGGGTTTCGCGGCTCACGCTCGGGACGCCGTGAACGAGCGCTTTTTCGGCGCTGGGGCCGGTCGCCGCGTCATTTTCGGACGGTCGAAGGGCCCCGAAGGAAAAACGGGCTCGCCTTTTCGCTGCCGAATTGACACCCTAGAAGGCGGCCGATAACTATTGGAATCTCTGCCGAACGCTTCCCGCGTCATGCATCAGCCGCTGAGGATCGAGGTTGCCGGACAGACCGATGTGGGTCGAAAGCGGTCCCATAACGAGGACAACTTCGCGATCTTCTCGGAGTTCGGGCTGTACATCGTCGCCGACGGCATGGGCGGCCACGCTTCCGGCGAGGTCGCGTCGAAGATGGCCATCGATTCGATGCGCGAGTTCTTCGCGTCGACGTCGGACGATCCGGAGCGCACCTGGCCGTACAAGATGGATCGGTCGAAGGGGTACGAAGAGAACCGCCTCATCACCGGCGTGAAGCTCAGTAACCTTCGCATCTACGAGACGGCGCAGAAAAATGCGAAGCAGCGCGGCATGGGCACGACGCTCTGCGCGCTCTTCGCCGTCGAAGACGGCATCTACGTCGCGCACGTCGGCGACAGCCGTGCGTACCGCGTTCGCGAGGGCAAGATCGAGCAGCTCACCGAAGATCACTCGCTCTTGAACGACTACAAGAAAATGAAAAAGCTCTCCGCCGAGGAGATCGAAAATTTTCCGCACAAGAACGTCATCGTGCGCGCCCTCGGCATGAAGGACACCGTCAAGGTCGACACCCGTTACGAGTCGCCGCGCGCCCGCGACACGATCCTCATCTGCTCCGACGGCCTCAGCGGCCCCGTCACCGACGAACGCATGCTCGAAATCGTCGAATCCGCCGCCGATCTCCCGAGCGCCACGCGCCGCCTCATCGACGCCGCGAACGAAGGCGGCGGGCCAGACAACATTACGTGCGTCCTAGCCCGTTGGGTGCCTTAGAACGGCGAGGCTCGCTTGGCTCGAGCACGCGGCCGTCTGGGCGCTCTCGGTGCTCAGCGTGCATGCGCTGGCGACCCGCGCTGGGCTCGCCGGTAGTCCCACTCGCGTCTCATTGGTGGATCGTGATCTGGTCTTCCAAGACTGATCAGGTCGTGGCAGCGACCGGGCGGTGCCCGGTCGCGGGCGTTCTGGGAGGTTGACATTCCGGCTCTGCCTCGCGCGCGGTTGGGTTGATCGACCGAGGCAAAAAATCTGGTCCGCTTGTCTCGGCTGCTTCTCTGCGACCTCTGCGATTCCAATTCTGCGGTTCGATCTGGTGGCTGGCTCGGCATTTCAAGGGGCGCCGACGATTGAAAAAAATACTTTGATGCATCCAAGTACTTCTCGTCGGACATCGAGACCCCCTCGCGACGCTTTGTTGATCGGGTTCGTCGCGCGTTCGTTATCGTCGAAGCGGCGTGCTCTCGGGGCGCTGTGAGCGGACGCGCAACGCCGGCGCGCACGAATCACGGCGGGGAGATGACTTGGACGGGGGCGGGCGTGGTTTCTACGCGTTGGGAGGCGCCGCGGAGGGGCGCGAGGACGGCGTAGACGACGAGGAGGACGACGAGCATGAGCGCGCTCGTGACGAGGAAGGTGAGGATCGGCGGTTCTCTCGCAGTGCTCCAAAGGTCGGCGTAGAATTTCCCGCCGCTGCGTTCGCGGAGCTTCTTTTGAAAGCCGGCCAGGACGTCGACGGATTCTGGGTCCTTCGTGACGAGCGCGCCGCGCACGAGACTTCGTAGCTCGGGGTCGGGGTCGGGGTCGTCCGGTTCGACGGCGGCCTGCTTTCGTTCGCTGTTCGCATCCGTCATCGGATCTTTTCCCCGAGGAGCAACTCCACCTTTTCTTTGAGCATCGCGCGGGCTCGGTGCAAGCGGCTTTTCACGGTGCCCTCCGGAAGGCCGGTGATCTCGACGATCTCGTCGTAAGCGAGGTCTTCGACGTCTCGGAGGACGAGCACCTCACGGAATTCGTCGTCGAGCTCGGTGATGCACCGTTTGACGATCGCCTCGAGCTGGTATCCCTGGACGACCTGGTCGGGGGGCGCCGCCTCGGACGTGGTAAGGCCACGCGCCTGGTCGAGCGACGTGCGCTCGGCGACCGGCTCGAGCTCGTCTTCGCTCGCCGCGTGCCGGCGCGACAGATACTTGTTCCGATTTTTGCAGAGGTTCACCGCGATTCGATAGATCCAAGTGCCGAGCTTCGAGTCCGCTCGAAACTGATCGATCGCCTTGAAGACCTGCACGAACACTTCCTGCGCCATGTCCTCGGCCTCTTCGCGCCGACCGAGCATGCGAAACATCAAGCGGTAGACTCGATCTTGATAGAGAAGGACCAGCTCGTTGAACGCTCGCTCGTCACGGGCGCGGAGGCGCTCGATGAAGCGAGTTTCGGAGGGGTCGACTGGCGTGGACAGGGCGGTCCATCTCACGGTAGTCTGATTCCGTCGGCGATCCGGTATCGTTGTCGTTGGCCCCAGATCGACGCCGAGTGCTGGGGGAAGAAGGAGTGGGAGGCTCATGGCCAGGAAAATTAGCCGGTACGGGTGGGTCCCCGATTTGCCGGACCAACGCGACCACGCCTATGCGGCGCCGTCCGCCGCGTTGCTCGCGCTACCGGCGAAAGCCGACCTTCGCGCACAGTGTCCGAAGGAAGTGTACGACCAGGGCCAACTCGGCAGCTGCACCGCGAACAGCATCGCGGCGGCGATGGAGTTCGATTTACTCCGTCAGAAGGTCAAAGGGGCGTCCACGCCGTCGCGTCTGTTCATTTACTTCAACGAACGCGACATGGAAGGCACCGTCGATTCCGACTCGGGCGCGCAGATCCGCGATGGCGTGAAGAGCGTGAACAAGCTCGGCGCTCCGGCGGAAAAGCTGTGGCCGTACAGCGACAAGAATCCGGGGCCGTTCACGAAGCGCCCGCCGCCAAAGGTTTATGCCGCGGCGCTCGAGCACAAGGTCACCTCGTACTCCCGCGTGGCGCGCACCTTGAACCAGATGAAGGGCTGTCTCGCGTCCGGGTTTCCTTTCGTCTTCGGGTTCACCGTCTACGAGAGCTTCGAAGGTCCGGACGTCGCGAAGACCGGGACCGTGCAAATGCCGGCGCCGAACGAATCCGTCGTCGGGGGGCACGCGGTGTTGGCGGTCGGATACGACGACGCGAACCTGCGCTTCATCGTGAGAAATTCGTGGGGACCGAAATGGGGCATGAAGGGCTATTTCACGATGCCCTACACGTACCTGCTCGATTCGCATCTCTCCGACGATTTCTGGACGCTTCGCGCCATCGCCGAATAGGGCTTTTCAGAGCGCCAAAAGCGCGCTCGCCCTTCAGCGTGGCGCGACCATGAAGGCGAGCAGCGCGTGCGCGGTCGCGTCGACGCGGAGCACGGTGCTCTCCGGCGTCAAGGGCAGCGCACCGTTTTCGAGCTGCTGGGCGGCGAGAAACCGGAGCGCCCGCTTCGCGGCGGCGCGCGACGCGTCCGTCGTGAACGGCGCGAGCGCTTCGATGACGACCGCTGCTCGCGCAATCTCCGGGCCGCCGGGGCCGCACACGGCGCCGTCGTCGCGCACCGAACCGATGAGCGACTGTTCGGCGCGAGCGAGCAGGGGCGCGTCGCCGGCGACGCGCGCTGCGAGCGCGGTCCACGGCGCCCAGTCGTCCGCGTCGAGGCCGGCGCGACACGCGGCGAGGAGCTCGGGCGGCGCTTCCGGGCCGAGCGCCGTCGCGACTTGAGCGGCGTACCAGGGCGTGCGCATCACTTCGGGCGCGCGCGCGAGGGGAGCGAGCGCGGCGTGGACGTCGAGTCCCGCGAGGCTCGCGAGAGCGAGCGTCGCGGCGACGAGCGCGACGTCGTCCGGCCACGCCGGCACGGGTCTTCCGCCGAGGGACGCGGAAATGTCTTCGGCGAGACGCGTGCGAGCACGCGCCCAGGCGTCGGGGTGATCGCCTTGGAGTGCGAGCGCGCGAACGACGAGCGCGGTGCGGCCGTGATGCATCGCGCCGAGCGGCTCGGTTTCGCCGGTGACGGCGTCCACCGCGAACGTCACTTGGCCGTCGCTCGCGACCTGCGCGGAAAGATACGACGCCGCGCGGGACGCCGCGCCTTCGACGTCGATGGGGTTCGCTTTGGGACGCAGCGCGTCCCCACTCCGTGGCAGCGCGCCGGCCTGCGTGCCCCCAAATACCAACTCGCGAGCGGGCATTTCATGCGACGGCCCGCGACGACGCTCGCGCCAGGCGGCGGAGGCGCCCAATCCGAGTGCGTCGAGACCGGGAACGATCTCGGTCTCCATCACTTCTTTGACGACGGCGCGTTGCGAGTCGGAGTCGAGCACGCCGAGCGCGTCCGCGGCGGCGCGCGCGCTTTCGGGAGCGTCGCGCCCGAACCACAGCGCCCACTCGATGTCGGCGACGAACTCGCCGAGGCGTTCGCCGACGGCGCGCCGTTCGCGCTCCGACCAGAGCGGCGCGCGCCACGTGAGGTAGTACCAACCGAAGTGCGCGTGGTGCACCTCGTCTCCGAGGATCGACGAGAAATGGGCGCGCGCGACGGGATCGGTGGCGCGCTCGCGACACGCGCGAAGGAGGGCCGCAGCGAGCGTCTCACCGACGGCGGCGTATTTCGCGACGAGAAAGTCGGCTTCGGCTTCGACGGGGAGTACCGGCGCGGCGTCGGCGAGCGCGGCGCGATCGATGGACAGCGTCATCGGATGGCCTCGAAAGAGCGACGCCAAGCGGGTGCAATAATCGGCGTGCCGGAGCTCGTCGCTGCTGATGCGCGTCGCGGCGGAGACGATGTCGAACGGCGCTCCGGCCATGGCGACGCCGGACGCGATCCGACCGAAGAGACCGATCGCGTGATATTCGCCTTCCGCGAGCCGGAGCTGCGCGTCGGCCGCGAGCTCGAGCGCCGCTTCGGGATAGAGCGCGCGATCGAAGCCGTCCCACAGGATTTTCCGGCGCGCGCGCCGTTCGCCACCGAGCGACGCTTCGTACGTTTGCGCGAGCGGCGTGCGCGAGAACGCGCGACGAATGGGAGTGATGACCCGAGTCATCTTGCAACCACAAGGGTAGCGCTGGGCGTCGAAAGCTCCAAATCGCGGCCGGTGCGACTCAGCTCTTCGTCATTTCGAGCGCACGGTTTTGGTAGCCCCAGGTGAGGAGCGAACGCACCAGCGGGGAGCGATAGAGATGTTGCTCCACGACGAACCCCATGCCCGCTTGCACCCATGCTTTTTTACGACTGGGTCGACCGATGTCGGCTTCGCAGGTGCGCTCGTAGCGTCGTTGATCGTCTGGGGTGAGCGACCCGTG